>CAZCSD010000015.1:0-45118 GCA_964501235.1 uncultured Polaromonas sp.
CCTCGCCCATGCGCCGGCGCAGATGCTCGGTCATGCCCGGAGCGGGCGCTTCCTCGAGCACTTTTTGATGACGCCGCTGCACCGAGCAGTCGCGCTCGTGCAGGTAAACGCAGTTCCCCTCGGTGTCTGCGAACACCTGGATCTCGATGTGTCGGGGTCGCTGCACGTATTTTTCGATGAGCACGGCATCGTCGCCAAAGCTGTTGGCCGCCTCGCGCTTGCAACTGGCCAGCGCATCTGCGAAATCCTGCGCCTTCTCGACCGCGCGCATCCCCTTGCCACCGCCACCGGCGCTGGCCTTGATGAGTACGGGGTAGCCGATGCGGTCGGCCTCGGCCTGCAGCACCGCCGCATCCTGATTGGCACCGTGATAGCCCGGCACCAGCGGCACGCCGGCTTTCTCCATGAGTTGCTTGGACTCGGCCTTCAGGCCCATGGCCTGTATGGCCGCTGGCGGCGGGCCGATAAAGACCAGATCGGCATCAGCGCAGGCCTGGGCAAATTCTTCGTTTTCGCTGAGGAAGCCGTAGCCCGGATGTATGGCCTGCGCCCCAGTGGCACGCGCTGCGTCAATGATGCGCTGCCATTGCAAATAGCTCTCACGCGGCGCGCTGCCCCCGATGCAGACCGCCTCATCGCAAGCGGCCACATGCTGGGCCTGCGCATCGGCCTCGGAATAAACCGCCACCGTCTGTACGCCCAGGCGGCGGGCAGTCGCCGCCACCCGGCAGGCGATCTCACCGCGATTGGCAATCAGGATCTTCTTGAACATGTTTTCCTCTCAGACCCGCCAGCTCGGCGCACGCTTGTTCAGGAACGACTGCACGCCCTCCCGACCCTCAGGGCTGGCTCGCAGATCGGCAATGCGCCGCGCGGTTTCGGCGCGCAGGCTGTGGGTCAGGGGCTGGCCGGCCACGTCACGCACCAACTGCTTGCAGGCCCTGACCGCCGCAGGTCCATTGGCCATCAGGGTGTCGATGAGCTCGCTCACCTGCGCCTCCAGCGCCTCAGGTTCGCAAACTTCGTGGACCAGCCCGAGGCGGTGGGCTTGCTCGGCGCTAAAACGTTCCGCCGTGACAAAGTAGCGGCGCGAGGCCTGCACACCCAGGGCCCGAACCACATAAGGGCTGATGGTCGCTGGCAGCAGGCCCAGCCGCGCTTCGGATAAACAAAAGGTGGCTTGCTTGGAAGCCACCACCACATCGCACACGCTGGCCAGCCCCATACCGCCGGCATAGCAATCGCCTTGCACGCGTGCGACCACCGGCACGGGGCATTGGTCGATCGTCCAGAGCATATCGGCCAACTGCTGTGCGTCCTGCCGGTTTTGCTCCCAGCTGTAGTCGGCCATGGCCCGCATCCAGTTGAGATCGGCACCGGCACAGAAGGCCTTGCCCCGGGCGGCCAGCATCACGACGCGCAGATGGGGCTGCGCAGACAAGTCGGTAAAGGTCCGGGTGAGTTGGGCGATCACTTCATCATTGAAAGCGTTGCGCACCTCGGGCCGGTTGAGCCAGACCTCGGCCAGCTCAGGCCGAGGGCGCAGGACTTCGATCACATCCGACATGGGGCGTCCTTGGTTAAGAAGAGGGAGCGGATCGGGGGCGGCCAGGGCTTCAGTAGCGCTTGGCCACTTCTTCAAGCATGACCTCGGTGGCGCCGCCGCCGATGGCCAACACCCGGGCGTCGCGCCACAGGCGCTCCACCGCAGTCTCGCGGATGAAGCCCATGCCGCCGTGAAACTGCTGACAGGTCTGCACCACCTCGTTGACCAGCTCGCCGGTCAGGGCCTTGAGCATGGACACTTCCTGCACGATGTCGTGGCCCTGCGTGACGGACCAGGCGCAGTGGTACATGAACTGCCGCGCAGCACGGGTTTTGGCATCGAGCATGGACAGGCGCTGGCGTATGGCCTGCTGGTCCCAGAGCGTGCCCCCAAAGGCCTGGCGCTGGCGCACATGGTCCAGCGTCAGGCGCAGGGCCTGCTGGCAATGGCCCACCGCCATCGCACCCAGAGCAATACGCTCGGTCTGGAAGTTCTGCATGACCGAATAAAAACCCTTGTGTTCCTGGCCAAGCAGGTGCCCCGCCGGAATACGTACGTTGTCAAACACCAGTTCGGCAGTGTCAGAGCTGAGCCATCCGGTTTTCTTGAGCGCTCGGCCCACGCTGAAACCGGGCGTGCCCTTCTCGACGATGAAGATCGACATGTCGCGCTTGCCGGGACCGGTTTTGGCGGCGACAAAGTAGACATCGGCATGGACGCCGTTGGTGATGAACATTTTGGTGCCGTTGATCACCCATTCGTCTCCTTCGCGGCGAGCCCGGGTGCGTATGCCGGCCACATCGGATCCAGCGCCTGGCTCGGTGATGGCCACCGCACTGATGCAATCGCCTGCCGTGATGCGCGGCATGTACTTAGCCTTCTGCTCAGGCGTGCCCGCGTGGTGCAGATGCGGGCTGGCCATGTCGGTGTGTACCAGCACGGTGATGATGAAGCCCGCAAAGGTGGACTGCGACAGGCTTTCTGCGAACACCAGATTGGTCAGCGCATCGGCCTGGCCACCGCCGTACTGGCCTTCGTACATCAGGCCAAGCAAGCCGGCGCGGCCCATGCGTTGCAGCACCTCGCGCGGCACGTAGCCCTGCTCTTCCCATAGGCTCGCGCACGGCTCGACCTCCCTGGCAATGAAGCGGGCCACCTGGTCACGCAAAACCTGATGCTCGGGGCTGTCGTAGATCGTGGGGCTCATGTTCGCTCCTGGATATCGCAAAAATCAATCACATGCGGAACACGCCAAACTTCGGCTCGCTGATCGGCGCATTGAGCGCGGCGGATAGACCCAGGGCCAGGACACGGCGGGTGTCGGCCGGATCGATCACCCCGTCGTCCCAAAGGCGGGCGCTGGAGTAATAAGGGTGCGACTGGTGTGCAAATTGATCGAGGATGGGCTGCTTGATGGCCTGCTCCTGCTCGGCACTGAGCGTGCCGCCCTTGGCCTCGACCGCATCGCGCTTGACGGTGGCCAGCACACCCGCGGCCTGCTCACCGCCCATGACGCAGATGCGTGCGTTGGGCCACATCCAAAGAAAGCGCGGTGAATAAGCGCGGCCGCACATACCGTAGTTACCTGCGCCGTAACTGCCCCCAATGATGACGGTGAACTTGGGCACACTGGCCGTGGCCACCGCAGTGACCATCTTGGCGCCATGACGGGCGATGCCCTCGTTTTCGTATTTGCGCCCGACCATAAAGCCGGTGATGTTCTGCAGGAAGACCAGCGGCGTCTTGCGTTGGCAGCACAGCTCGATGAAGTGCGCACCCTTCTGCGCTGACTCGGAAAACAGCACGCCGTTGTTGGCGATGATGCCCACCGGTATACCCTCGATGTGGGCAAAGCCACAGACCAGGGTGCTGCCAAAGCGGGCTTTGAACTCGTGCAACTGGCTGCCATCGACGATACGGGCAATGACCTCACGCACATCGTAGGGCTTGCGGGTGTCTGAAGGAATCACGCCATAGAGCTCGCTGGCCTCGTACAGGGGCGGCACCGGGGCGCGCAGAGGCACAGGCGGGTCCTTGCGCCGCTGCAAGGTCGCCACGGCCTGCCGCGCCAGCGCCAGGGCGTGCGCGTCGTTTTCAGCCAGATGATCGGCCACCCCGGATAGGCGGGTGTGCACATCGCCGCCGCCCAGATCCTCGGCGCTGACCACCTCGCCGATGGCCGCTTTGACCAGAGGCGGGCCGCCCAGGAAAATGGTGCCTTGATTGCGCACGATGATGGTCTCGTCGCTCATGGCCGGGACATAGGCGCCGCCGGCGGTGCACGAGCCCATCACCACCGCAATCTGTGCGATGCCCTGTGCGCTCATATTGGCTTGGTTGTAGAAGATGCGGCCGAAGTGGTCGCGGTCGGGGAAGACCTCGTCCTGATTGGGCAAATTGGCCCCACCCGAGTCGACCAGATAGATGCAGGGCAGATGGTTCTGCTGGGCGATTTCCTGGGCACGCAGATGCTTCTTGACCGTCATCGGGTAGTAGGTACCGCCCTTGACCGTGGCATCGTTGCAGACAATCATGCAATCGATGCCGTTGACACGGCCGATGCCGGCAATCAGTCCCGCGCAGGGCGCATCACCGTTGTACATGGCGTGCGCAGCCAGCGGCGCGAGCTCCAAGAAAGGCGTGCCGGGATCAAGCAGCATCTGCACACGTTCGCGCGGTAACAATTTGCCCCGGGCGGTGTGCTTGTCACGGGCCGCTGCCCCGCCGCCCTCGGCATTGGCGGCGATCTGGGCCCGCAGATCATCAACGGCGGCCTGCATCTGCTCGGCATAGGCCTTGAATTCGGCCGAGCGGGAATTGATTCGGGTCTGTAGGACGGACATGCGCGGCAAGCTCCCGGCGCGGCAGCTCAGCCCGCGCATTGGTTGAAGGGGCCTGGAGCGCCCCCGGACCAAGCATAAGTCAGCCGAACCGGTTTGGGCCTCCCCTGAGGTGATAAATCGTGCCAATCTATCCTCAAAAAATCCGAGGGGGCTGGTTTTGCGGCACACTGCTGCATCATGGCCCGTCCCCTCAGTATCCCGCCCGCTCCGGAGCGACCCTCGGCCGCTGTGACTCCCGTGGCGCTGGTGCGGCCCATCCTGAGGGCTTACGAGGCGCGCGGACTGAGTCCCGAGGCAGCCCTGCGGGCGGCACAAATCGGGCCAGATATTCTCAAAAACACACAGGCCCGGATCAATGCCCTGCAAATGGAGCGAATCACGGGCTATGCCATGCAGGAACTCGACGACGAATCGCTGGGCTGGAGCCGTCGACCTCTGCCCTGGGGCAGCTACGGCCTGCTGATCCGCGCCAGCCTGAGCGCACCGACGCTGGGCGTGGCCCTCAAGCGCTGGTGTCGCCATCACGGTCTGATCTGCGACAGCGTCCGTTTGCATATTGAGGCTCAAGGGGCCTGCGTGGTGCTGACCGAGCAACACCGGATGGGCGAGCTGCGCGAATTTTGCATGGTGTCCCTGCTGCGCAACCTGCACGGCGTGGCCTGCTGGCTGATCGACTCTCGCCTGGCCCTGCGGCGCAGCGAGTTCCCTTATGCGCAACCGCCGCATGCCGACATCTATCCGCTGATTTTTCCGGGGCCGGTACGCTTTGGCGTGCATGCCGCCGGTACGCCGGTGCAGGCCCGCCTGTGGTTTGACCCGAGCTATCTGGAGCTACCGATCCGTCGTGATGAGAAGGCGCTCAGCCAGATGTTGCAGCGCGCGCTGCCGGTACAGGTGCTGCCCTATCGACGAGATCGGCTGCTGCCTCGCCAGGTCCGCCAGGCTCTCCTTGAACAGCCGCAACTCAATCGCAATGCCAGCGCCGTGGCCAACGCGCTGGGCCTGTCGGTGCGCAGCCTGCATCGGCAATTGCACGAAGAAGGCACCAGCCTCCAAGCCCTCAAGAACGAGGCCCGGCTGGACAGGGCCCGCGAGAAGCTGGCACGCAGTCGTCAACCGATCAAACAAATCGCGCAAGATTTGGGATTTGCGAGCGAAAAAAGCTTTATCCGGGCTTTCAAGAGCTGGACCGGTCACACCCCGGCGGCTTGGCGTGCCGCGGGGTAGGGGCTGCGCTTTCGCACATCCTCTCGCCGGGCCAGGGCGGTGCTCCTCTTTTCAAGCCTTGGCGCCGGGGGCCGTTACGACTAGAGCAGTGCCTGGCGCAACTCGTGCATGGTCCCGAAGACTTGTGCAGCACCGGCCTGTCGCAAGGCCTCGGCAGAGGCTCCCGCCGGGCAGTAGGCCCACACCGTGGCGCCGGCGGCCACTCCGGCGGTGATGCCGGTCGGCGTATCTTCAACAACCAGACAGGCTGCGGGATCGGCTTGCAGATGCGCCGCTGCAGCCAAGTAGACGTCAGGCGCCGGCTTGCTGCGCGGCATCTCGTGACCGCTGAAAATACGGCCGCTGAAAAAGTCGATCAGGCCGACTCGGCCGAGCATCATCTCAACCTTGTAGCGGTCCGCGCCAGAAGCCACAGCCATGCGATGACCGTAGACGGTCTGGGCCTGTCCGAGCAGTTCAAGCACACCGTCGATGGCGCATATACCCGACTCCAGGGCCGCATTGCGTCGCTGGTAGAACGATTGCAACCAGTCCTCGGTCAGCTGCCAGCCCGTGTGGTCGTAGACCAGGTCGGCCCGGTTGCGCACGGTGTGGCCGACAAAGTGCCCCATGCATTCGGCCAGGCTCAGGCGCCAGCCTTTTTCTTCCAGCATATCGCGCAGCACGCCACAGGTGATGGCCTCGCTGTCGACCAGCACCCCATCGCAATCGAAAAGCAGGGCCTCAAAACGCATGAAGCCATTGTAGGAAGCGCGGCTATCGGCCCGCCGACAGCCAGAAATCGACCATCAGGTGCCAGATCCAGCCCCCGGCCAGGATCAAGGCGGTCAAGCCGGCCAGCCCAAGCAGCAGAGAAAGCACGAACATCAGGCCGTCACGGGTGAGCAAGCCCAAACCCAGCATCAGCAAGCTGACAGCCGGAAACAGGTTGCCGAAGGGAATGGGCAAAAAGATGATGAGCGCCATCAACACCACCCACAGGCTCCAAAACCAACGCAGCCCAACGCTGTGCAGCCAAGGCCAGCGCGGTCTGAGCCGCCGGTGAGCAAACAGATACATCCAGGCCAGCCAGCGCAGACAGCGGCTGGCCGCACCCGGGGAGATCTGCAGGAAATCAAGGCGCCCCAGGCTTTGCGGGCCTTCGCGTTGGCGCACCCAGCGCCAAGCCCAGACCATGATGGCCAGGCTGAACACCGTGCCCGCGCCGGCCACCGGAATGGTCGTGATGAGGGCCAGCACGATGAGCAGCACCGCCATGGTGGCCCGGCCGTGCATGTCGAGCAACTGCTGCAAGGTCAAGGGATCCCCCGGCTTGCCGCGGGCCAGATCGAGACGACGCCGTCTGGACTCGCGCACAAAGCGGCGTATGAAAGCGCAGCTGAGCAAACTGACCGGCGGCGACAAGATCGCACTCACCCTGCAGCGGACCGGCGGCGCTGCCTACGGCCCCAGAGCAGATGAAGCACCGCCGCTACGGCCAGCAGGGCCACCGCGCCGAGAACCCAGATCAGGCCGAGGATCGCCACCAGGAGCATGCCCATGCTTTGCATGGAAACGCCGAACAGCCGCAAGACATCGAGCACCCCCAGCAAAAGCGCTTGCGCAGCCTGGGCCCAGGCCGGGTCCAGCCAAAAGGAGAGCCAAACCGGCTGTGGCCACTGGGGCAAGCTGGGCAGAGAGCCCATCCAGCGCGGCAACTCGGCAGCCAGCCACTGAGCCCATTGGGCCAGCGCATACAGCCCGAGCGACCACAGCAGCAGCAAAACAAAGGTCAGCAGCCACAGGCCCGCTTTCAAGCTGTTCCTCCCAAGAGTGAATTCGCGTCCGATTCTGTTCCCGCGGCGCAAGCGGCGCGATTGTGCATGGCCCACGAAAATCGACAAACCCTATAGGACGAAAGCCTTAGATGACTGGTGTTTTTGCGCGCAAGCGTTGGGGCCGCGATCAGGAAGCCTTGCGCGATGTGCTTTCCTTCTTGTGCTCTTCGAGGCTGACCACCGGGGCACCGGCCTGCTTCCAGGCAGCAAACCCCCCGTCGATGTGCGCCACATTGTTCATGCCCATGTCCTCCAAGGTCTTGGCGGCCAGGGCGCTGCGCCAGCCAGCACCGCAAAACAGAATGAACTGCCGGGTCTCATCGGCAAACACCGGCTTGTGATAGGGGGAGGCCGGGTCAACCCAGAACTCGAGCATGCCGCGCGGGGCCAGCAGGGCCCCGGGTACTGTGCCTTCGCGCTCGAGCTCGCGCACATCGCGGATGTCGACGATCTGCACCTGGCTCTGACCGAGTCGAGCGCGCACCTGTTCGACGCTATAGGTGGTGACCTGGGCCATGGCCTCATCGACCAGCTGGCGGTATCCCTTGGTAATCGGCATGCCTGTCTCCTTGAAAAATCACTTGCGCCAAAAATGGCCGGTCAGCAGCACCAGCACCGAGAGCAGCTCCAGCCGTCCGAGCAGCATGGCAAAGGACAGCACCCAGGTCTGGAAGACGCTCAGGCCGCCAAAGTTGCCCGCCGGTCCCACCTGGCCCAGGCCCGGGCCGATATTGTTGACAGTGGCGACCACCGCCGAAAAAGCGGTCACCATATCCAGTCCGGAAAACAACAGCAACATGCTCAAACCCACCGTTGCCGCGCCGTAGATCAGCATGAAACCCAGCACCGCCGTCATGATGGGCATCGGTATCACCGAGCCCCCCAGGGTGACCGGATTGACCACCCGCGGATGGATGATGCGCACCAACTCGCGCCGGGCCTGCTTGACCAACAAAATCATGCGCACCATCTTGATCCCACCGCCGGTGGACCCGGCGCAAGAAGCAAAGCAGCCTAGAAAAAGCAGCAGCACCGGCGCAAAAACCGGCCACTGCGAGTAGTCGGTCGCAGCGTAACCGGTGGTGGTGGCCAGCGACACCACATGAAAAGCGCTGACCCGCAGGGCCTCAAGCCCGTCGTCGTACACGCCCTGCACCCAAAGCAGCAAGGTCACCACCGCAGTGGAGGCAGCCATCACCGCCAGGTAGACACGGATCTCGCGATCTGCGCTGATGGGCCGCAGAGAGCGGCTGCGCAGCACCATGAAGTAGCGCAAGAAGCTGATGCCAGCCAGCGTCATGAACACGATGGCCACCGACTCAACGGCCGGCGAAGCAAAATGCCCCAGGCTCGCGTCGTAGGACGAAAAACCGCCCAGGCCCATGGTGGTGCACATGTGCATGAAGGCATCGGCCCAGCCCATGCCCGCCCAACGATAGGCCAGGAAGCAGGCCAGAGAAAACAGGAAATACACGCCCCACAATCCACGGGCCGTTTCGGCAATGCGGGGCGTGAATTTGGCATCCTTCATGGGGCCTGGGGTCTCAGCGCGGTAGAGCTGCATCCCCCCCAAACCGAGCAGCGGCAACACGGCCACCACCAGCAGCATGATGCCCAGACCCCCGATGAGCTGCAGAAAACAGCGCCAGACATTGACCGACACCGGCAGCGCATCGAGCCCCGAGAGAGCGGTAGCGCCGGTGGCGGTCAGGGCGCTCATGGCCTCGAAGTACGCTTTGGTCCAAGTGATGTCGGGGACGCTGAACATCAGAGGCAGGGCCGAGTAGGCAGGCAAGACCAGCCAGACCAGATTGACCAGTAAGAAACCATCGCGCGCGAGCAATTCGCGGCGATGCCGTCGGGTGAGCCACCACAGCAGCAGTCCGCTGAGAAAGGTGAAGGCAAAACCGCCTTCCCAGACAAGCAGGTCAAAGCTGTCGTCCTCGAACCAGGCCCACACGATGGGCACGACAAAGGCAAAGGAGAACGCCACGATGATGCGGGACATCACGGCCAGAACGGGCAGAAAATCGCGCAGCATCAGCCGAAAAAGGTGGCCTTGACCTGAAACAGCTTCTCCACCTCGCGCACCATGCGCTTGCTGGGGATGAAGATGATGATGTGGTCATCGGTCTCGACCAGGGTGTCATGGTGCGGCATCAGCACCTGCGACTGCGCTCCTTGCTGCCGCACGATGGCGCCGATGCGAGCGCCCTGGGGCAAAACAATTTCCTGCACACGGCGCCCGACCAAACGGGACGTGTGGGCATCGCCACGCGCCACGCCCTCGAGCGCCTCGGCCGCGCCACGGCGCAGGCTGTGCACGGCCACCACGTCGCCACGGCGCACATGCGCCAACAGCTCGCCAATGACTGTCTGCGCTGGCGAGATCGCGATGTCGATGGTGCTGCCCTGCATCATGTCGGCATAGGCACGGCGGTTGATGAGCGCCATCACCCGGCGCGCGCCCAGACGCTTGGCCAGCATCGCCGACATGATGTTGTCCTCGTCGTCACTGGTCAGTGCCAGAAAGAGGTCCATGTCACCCACATGCTCCTCGACCAGCAGGTCCTCATCGGCGCCATTGCCTTGCAAGACCAGCATGCTCGAGGGAAGCTGGCTGGCCAGGTACTGACAGCGCTGCGCATCGCGCTCGATCAGCTTGACCTCGCACTGACCGATCAGGCTGCGGGCAAGGCGCAGGCCCACCTTGCCGCCACCGGCGATCATCAGACGCTGCACCGGTTTGTCGCGCCGGTGCAGGGCGGCGAGCACCTGGCGAATCTTGTCGGAGTCGGCGAGCACGAATACCTCGTCGCCAACCGCAATCCGCGTGGCGGCAGTGGCCTCCACCTCGGCATCGAAGCGGTAAAGGGCCACCACCCGCATCTGTGCGTCCGGCAAAAGCGCCCTGAACTCACCGATGGTGTGGCCCACCAGCGCGCTGCCCTCGATGGCACGCACCACGATCAGACTGGCGCGACCCTCGGCGAAACGCAACACCTGCAAGGCTTCGGGGTAGTCGATGAGCTGGTGGATGTAATTCATCACCGACTCTTCAGGACAGATGACATGATCAACCGCAAAGCCGCTTTTGCCCAGCAGTTCATCGCCCTCCCTGAAGTCGGGCGAACGCAAGCGCGCCACGGTGGTGGGCACATTGAAGACATCGTGGGCGATCTTGCACACCGCCAGATTGGATTCATCCAGAGCCGCGCAGGCAATCAGCATATCGGCGTCTTGCGCACCGGCCTCCCGCAGCACCGAGGGCTGCACGCCGTTGCCCACCACGCCCCGCAAGTCCAGCCGCTCTTCAAGCAAGCGCAGTCGGGTTGGGTCCTGATCGATGACGGTGATGTCGTTACGCTCGGACACCAGGCTTTCGGCCACGCTCTCGCCCACGCGTCCGGCCCCCAGGATGATGATATTCATGACCGCAAAATCATACGCTGACCAGCCCCGCCCTCGGCCAAGGGCTCACAGCGCGCGCTGGATGATGATTTTCTGAATATCGCTGGTGCCCTCATAGATCTGGCACACCCGAACGTCGCGGTAGATGCGCTCGAGCGGAAAGTCGCTGACATAGCCATAGCCACCCAGCGTTTGCAGGGCAGCGCTGCACACCCGCTCGGCCATCTCACTGGCGAACAACTTGGCCATGGCCGCCTCCTTCAGGCAGGGCTGGTTGGCATCGCGCAGGCTGGCGGCGTGCCAGATCAGTTGGCGCGCCGCCTCGAGCTCAGTGGCACATTGCGCCAGCCTGAAACCCACCGCCTGGTGGTCGATGATCGCCGAGCCAAAGCT
Source organism: uncultured Polaromonas sp. (assembly GCA_964501235.1). Taxonomy (GTDB): domain Bacteria; phylum Pseudomonadota; class Gammaproteobacteria; order Burkholderiales; family Burkholderiaceae_C; genus Polaromonas. The sequence continues at coordinate 11,238 of CAZCSD010000015.1, forward strand.
CTCGCGCTGCTTGGCGTAATCGATCGCCACCTCCAGCGCGCTACGGGCCATGCCCACGCTCTGGGCCGCAATGCCGATCCGACCGCCCTCCAGCGCCGACAGGGCGATCTTGTAGCCCTCGCCCTCGGCACCGATCCGGTGGTCGGCCGGGATCGTGCAATCGTCCAACTGGATCTGCGCGGTGTCGCTGGAACGCTGGCCGAGCTTGTCTTCGAGACGGGCGACCCGGTAGCCCGGTGTGTCAGTGGGCACGATAAAAGCGCTCATGCCCCTTTTGCCGGCGCCCTTGTCCGTCACGGCAATGACAATGGCCAAGTGGGCGTTCTTGCCGCTGGTAATGAACTGCTTGACGCCGTTGATCACATACGTATCGCCGCGGCGAACAGCGGTGCTACGCAGGGCCGATGCATCGGAGCCCACATGGGGCTCGGTCAGGCAGAAGGCGCCGAGCTTGTCGCCACGCGCCAAAGGCGTCAGCCAGCGCCTGTGCTGCTCGGGGCTACCGTATCGCAACAAAATAGCGTTGACCGGGCAGTTGGTCACGCTGATGACCGTACTGGTACCGCCATCGCCGGCGGCAATTTCCTCGAGCACCACCGCCAGGCTGAGATAGTCCAGACCGGCACCGCCGAGCTCCTCGGGCACGCAGATGCCGTAGGCGCCGAGATCGGCCAGACCGCGGTGCACTTCTTTGGGGAAGTGGTGGGCCTTGTCCCACTCGGCCGCTTTGGGCCAAAGCTCGCGCTGAGCAAAGTCGCGCATCGCATCGCGCACCATGGTTTGATCTGCATTGAGCAGCATGAAAGGCTCCTGTCGGTTTACCCGGGCATCGTCTGCCCGTCCTGATTGATGAAGGCCCCGCAGCCGATCACCGGGAGAGCGGACTTGAGCTCAGCACAACTCCAGCGCCACAGCAGTGGCTTCGCCACCGCCTATGCACAGGCTGGCCAGGCCGCGCTTGAGGCCACGCGCCTGCAACGCATGGATGAGTGTGACCATGATGCGAGCGCCTGAAGCGCCGATGGGGTGGCCCAGCGCGCAAGCACCTCCGTTGACATTAACGATGTCGTGGGCCACCTTGAGCTCGTGCATGAGGGCCATGGGCACGACCGCAAAAGCCTCGTTGACCTCCCACAGCTGTACATCAGAGACTCTCCAGCCGGCCTTCTCCAGCGCCTTCTTGCTGGCCCCCACCGGTGCGGTGGTGAACCACTCGGGTGCCTGCGCATGGGTGGCGTGACTGACGATGCGCGCCAAGGGCTGGCAGCCCAGGGCGGTGGCAGTGCTTTGGCGCATCATCACCAAGGCCGCAGCGCCGTCGTTGATGGAGGAGCTGGCCGCCGCGGTGATGGTGCCGTCCTTCTTGAAGGCCGGCTTGAGCGTGGGGATCTTGTCGACCTTGATCTTGCCCGGGCCTTCGTCGATGGACACCACCGTCTCGCCGGCGCGGGTCTTGACCGTGACCGGCGCGATTTCTTTGGCAAAGCCCCCGCTGCGGATGGCATCCTGGGCTCGCTGCACCGAGGCCATAGCAAAGGCGTCTTGTTGCTCGCGGGTGAAGTTGTATTTGGCCGCGCAGTCTTCCCCGAAGGTGCCCATGCTGCGGCCGCTCTGGTAGGCGTCTTCCAGCCCGTCGAGCATCATGTGGTCGTAGACCTTCTCATGGCCCATGCGATAACCACCGCGGCCCTTGAGCAGCAGATAAGGAGCATTGGTCATGCTCTCCATGCCCCCGGCCACCAGCACCTCGTGGCTACCGGCCAGCAGCATGTCGTGCGCAAACATGGCCGCGCGCATGCCCGATCCGCACATCTTGGAGAGCGTCACCGCACCGGCGGAGGCCGGCAACCCCCCCTTGAAGGCCGCCTGCCGGGCCGGGGCCTGGCCCTGCCCGGCCATCAGGCAGTTGCCCATCAGCACCTCTGAGACCTGTTCCGGGGCGACGCCGGCCCGGGCCACGGCCGCGGCGATGGCCGCGCCGCCCAGATCGTGCGCGGCCAAGGTGGAAAAGTCGCCCTGAAAACTGCCCATGGGGGTACGGGCCGCACCCACAATCACGATGGCATCACTCATACTTGCTCTCCTTGTATCAGCAGTCAAAAATCCAGGCTCAGGCCGACTCTTCTGGGCGCAAGCAGGCGAACGCGCATCTCCTTGGCCAGGCTCGAATCGAGACGTTGGGCAAACATGGCGGTCGGTGCGAAGCTTGGGGTCAGGCCAGAGTGCCCAGCCGGATGTCGGAGCGAACCGCCTCGGCATACACCGCATCGATCCGATCAGAACGGTCGACGGAAATGCGCAAATCCTTGAGCAAGCCATCGGACAGGCCATAAACCCAGCCATGCAGCATGAGCTGTTGGCCACGCTCCCAGGCGTCCTGCACCACCGTCGATCGGGCCACGTTGACCACCTGCTCGATGACGTTGAGCTCGACCAGCAAGTTGGCCCGGCGGGTCGGCTCGACCGCATCGAGCAGGCTGCGGTGGCGCGCGGCCACATCCTTGATGTGCCGCAGCCAGTTGTCGGCCAGCCCCACCCGCACGCCATTGAGCGCGGCCAGCACCCCCCCGCAGCCGTAATGGCCGACCACCATCAGGTGTTCGACATGCAGCTGATCGACCGCGTACTGAATGGTAGACAGGCAATTGAGGTCTGTGGGGACCACCACGTTGGCCACATTACGATGTACGAAGACCTCGCCCGGCTCCAGGCCGGTGATTTGGTTGGCCGGCACGCGGCTGTCGGAGCAGCCTATCCACATGTAGCGGGGGGTCTGCTGGTGCGACAGGTTGGTGAAGAAGCCGGGTCGCTCGGACTCCATGCGTCCGGCCCACTGCCGGTTGTGCTCGAGAAGATGACGCAAGGGCATGGGGCGATCCTTCAGCCGGCGGCCGTCTCGGCAAAGAGCTCGCGACCGATCAGCATGCGCCGAATCTCGCTGGTGCCTGCGCCAATTTCATAGAGCTTGGCATCGCGCCAGAGCCGGCCCAGCGGGTATTCGTTGATATAGCCATTGCCACCGAAAATCTGGATGCCCTCGCCGGCCATCCAGGTGGCTTTTTCGGCGCACCAGAGGATGACCGAGGCGCAATCCTTGCGTACCTGCCGCACATGCTCGGTGCCAAGCTGGTCCAGGTTCTTGCCTACGGTGTAGCAAAAAGAGCGTGCCGCCTGCAGCACGGTGTACATGTCGGCCACCTTGCCCTGAATCAGTTGAAATTCGCCAATGCTCTGGCCGAACTGCTTGCGATCGTGAATATAGGGGATGACGTTGTCCAGCACCGACTGCATGATGCCGATGGGGCCGGCCGCAAGAACGGCGCGCTCGTAGTCCAGACCGCTCATGAGCACCCGGGCGCCGTTGTTGAGCCCCCCCAGAATGTTTTCGGCCGGGACTTCAACATTCTGGAACACCAGCTCGCCCGTGTGGCTCCCACGCATACCCAATTTGTCCAGCTTCTGGGCGATCGAAAAACCCTTCATGCCGTTCTCGATGAGAAAGGCCGTCACGCCGCGTGCGCCCAGCTCAGGCTCGGTCTTGGCATACACCACCAGGGTGTGGGCATCGGGGCCATTGGTGATCCACATCTTGCTGCCGTTGAGCAGGTAGTACCCCCCCTTGTCTTCGGCCTTGAGCTTCATGCTGATCACATCGGAGCCTGCGCCCGGCTCGCTCATGGCCAGCGCACCCACATGCTCGCCGCTGATCAGTTTGGGCAGGTACTTGGCGCGCTGCGCCTGGCTGCCGTTGCGCTTAATCTGGTTGACGCACAAATTGGAATGCGCGCCATAGGACAAGCCCACCGAAGCGCTGGCGCGGGAGATTTCCTCCATGGCCACCATATGGGCCAGGTAACCCATATTGGCGCCCCCGTACTCTTCGCCCACGGTGATACCCAGTACGCCGAGGTCGCCCATCTTGCGCCACAGGTCCATGGGAAATTGGTCACTGCGGTCGATCTCGGCCGCGCGTGGAGCGATCTCGCTCTGGGCAAAGTCGCGCACCGCATCGCGCAAGGCATTGATGTCGGCGCCGAGTTGGAAATCAAGTCCGGGAAGATTCATGGTCAGATTCTGAAAAGTCTGGGGTCAGTAAGTTTTGGCGACCGGCACCAGCGACTGTTGCATCAAGGCGCAATCGCTGCGACGGCCCTCGTGCGAATGGATGACTTCGGCTGTGGTGACAATCAGGCGTCGGCCCGCTTTGACAACGCGACCGATGGCGCGCAGTTCACCACCCTCAAAAGCATTGAGAAAGTTGATCTTGTACTCCACAGTGGTGACCTCCATACCTTCAGGCGCCACACTCAGCCCGGCATAACCGCCGGCAATGTCGGCCAGCGCGCCGATGGCCCCGCCGTGAAAGCCACCTTGCTGCTGCGTCACCCGGTCCGAATAGGGCAGCGCGATTTCGCACAGGCCAGGCTCAACCCGCACCAGTCGAGCCCCAAGGTGTTGCATCAGGCCCTGTCGGGCAAAGCTCGCCTGAACCCGTTGAAGAGCCTGGGCAGCCGTGTTGGTATCAGTATGTGTCATAGGGGGTCTGGATCGGGTTCATGACGCTTCGCGCCGCGCGGCGCGCTGGAGCAGGGTACGGGCTTCTTTCTCATGGGCCTTGATCTCTTCCAGGTTGGCCTGCAAGTCGGCCATCTGCTCTTCGATCTGGCGCTTGTGGCCCTCCAGGATGACCAGAAATTTGCGCAACTGCGGCACCGTATCGCGCGGGCTCTCGTAGGTGTCGATGATTTCCTTGGCCTCGGTCAGGCTCAGCCCCAGACGCTTGGCCCTGAGGGTGAGCTTGAGCCGGGTGCGGTCGCGGGCGGTGTAGATGCGATTGCGCCCGCCCGGCCCCTCTCGTCGCGGCTGCAGCAGGCCCATGTCCTCGTAAAAGCGCATGGCCCGGGTGGTCAGGTCGAATTCCTTGGCAAGATCACTGATCGTGTAGGTGGTGGTGGCCATGGACGGGAAGCAAACGAAAAAACCAGCCCCCCCCGCCTGGCGAGCCTGCGCGAGAGGTGCCGGGGGAAGGACTGCCTACAATCGAAATACTGACGTTTACGTAAACGTCAACCAGCCCGCAATATAACGCAGATCGGCCCCCGCCATGAACGCCCAAGAAGACGCCTTGCACTATCCCTGGGGTCAGGCACTCCCCGCACCGGGCCGGGTCCTCGAGCTCGCACCGGGCGTCTCTTGGGTGCGCATGGGTCTGCCCTTTGCGCTGGACCATATCAACCTCTGGATGCTGCGCGAGGAGATCGCCGGTCGGGCCGGCTGGAGCGTGGTGGACACCTGCGTCGACCGCGCCGAGTCGCGCAGCCAGTGGGACGAGGTGATCGAGACCTCGATGCAAGGCTTGCCGGTACTGCGGGTGCTGGTCACCCATATGCATCCGGACCATCTGGGGCTGGCCCATTGGCTGAGCGATCGTTTCGGCGCACCGCTGTGGATCAGCACCAGCGACTATCTGATGGCGCGACTGGCGGTCCATCAACAGGACTCCTATGGCGGACAGGCCACGGCCGAATTCTTTTCGCGCCACGGTATGCGGGACCCACACGTGCTGGCCGCCGTGGTGGGGCGTAAGGACCACTACGCCCGCATGGTGCCGCGGGTCCCGGCCCAGTACAACCGGCTGCAGGACGGGCAGACACTGGAGATCGGCCGCAGGCTGTGGCGCTGCATCAGCGGCTACGGTCACTCGCCGGAGCACATGGCGCTGTACTGCGAGGATCCCGACCTGAAGCAGCCCCTGTTGATCAGCGGTGACATGGTGCTGCCACGCATCTCCACCAATATCAGCGTCTACGAAAGCGAGCCTGAAGGCAATCCGCTGCAACTGTTTCTCGATTCCCTCGAGAAATTTTTGAGTCTGCCCGCACAGACGCTGGTGCTGCCCTCGCATGGCAAACCCTTTGTGGGTCTGCACGAAAGGGTGCGTCAGTTGCAGCAACACCACCGGGACCGGCTCGATGAGGTCATGCAGGCTTGCGGCAAACGGGCCCAGTCGGCCAGCGATGTGATGGGGGTGATCTTCAAGCGCAGCCTCGATGTGCATCAGACCCCCTTTGCCCTGGGCGAGAGCATGGCACACCTGCATCTGCTGTGGCATGCGGGCCGGCTCAATCGCCGCATCGACGACGACGGGGTGCTGCGTTTTGCGTCGACCTGAGCCCCGCAGGCTTTAAAGAGGCACCGGCGCTTCGTTAACCTCCAGCCAGAACTGCACCAGTCTGAGCAGCTTGCTGCGGTAATGGGTGAAGGCCACGGGCTTGGCCACATAGCCGTTGGCGCCGTGGCGATAACAGGCCAGGATATCCTCGGGCAGGCGCGAAGAGGTGAGCATGACCACAGGCACCAAGGCCGTGCGCGGGTGGCCGCGCAGCTCACGCAGGACCTGCAGGCCCGAGAGGTCTGGCAGATTCATATCGAGGATCACCAGATCGGGCAGGTCGCTGGCCTTGCGGTGGGAAAAGTTAGCATGGGCCCACATAAAGTCGAGGGCCTGCTGGCCGTCGCGCGCCCAGAGGACCTCGCAGTCGGGTGCCGCCACCGAAATGGAGCTGCTGGTGAGCTCGTACAAGTGAGGATTGTCCTCAACCAAAAGAATTTGCTTGCTGGCCATGCCGGTTCTCCAAGGGAGAAATTGGCCAAAGTCTAGGGAAGGCCTGGCTCGCAAAAGCTAAAAAAAGTTAACGCCGGCCGGCGAACCGTTACCAATCGGCCATCGGGTGATCGCGTAACTGGCGTCTCAGATCCGCATAGTCGGGCACCACCGAGCCCACCGTGGCCCAAAACTGCGGACTGTGGTTCATCACCCGAAGGTGACTCAATTCGTGCACCACCACGTAGTCGATCACGGCCGGACTCAAGTGGATCAGCCGCCAATGCAGGCTGATCGAGCCGTCGGCACCCGCACTGCCCCAGCGGGTGGCGGCGCTGCTGAGCGCCAGCCGCTTCCATCGCACCCCCAGAAGGGGCGCGAAATGATCGAGCCGCGATTCGAAGCAGGCCCGCGCCTGGCGCATCAGCCAGGCTTGCGCCGCATCGCGAATCTGCTGGGCCCCGGCCGCTTGGGGCAGGCCCAGGACCAAGACCTCGTCGCCAACAACTCCGGAGCTGCGCTGCTCGGGATCGAGCCGCACGGTCAGTGATCGCCCCAGGTAGGGCAGCCGAGCGCCGTCGCACCAGACGATGCGGGTCGATGCGATTTGCTGCGCCCGCTGGCGAGACTCGCGCAGCTTGCGCACGATCCAGGGTCCCTTCTCGAGCAGCGCCTGTTCGACCTCACGCAGCGTGACCCAGCGCGGGGCGCTGACGCTCAGGCCCTGGGCGTCGACCGAAAAACCAATGCTGCGACGCCGCGCGCGTCGGAAGACGTAGGCCACCGGCACGCCCCCGATCCAGGCCTGGCGATTGGCCTGGGGGTGGCGGTAGAGGAGCCCGTCGCCGCCCCGCCCCTGCAGCAGATCGGTCGGCTCGGCTTTCGGCGGCAGCGGGGGGCTGGGGTCGGCCGGAAAAAGGTCCAGGGCCAATTGCAGCAAACTGCGCATGGCGGCAGTGTAGGTCAGGCCCCGCGTTCGGCCTCGGGGTAGGCCTGTGGATCGAGGCGCCGCATTTCCGTCTCGATCCAAACCTCCACCTCGCGCATCAGTTCCTCGGGCTTGCGGCCGATACTGTCGATCGGCCGACCGATGGAGACATCGACCACGCCGGGCCGCTTGATCAGGGCCTTGCGCGGCCAGCATTTGGCCGAAGTCACTGCAATCGGGATGACGGGGACGCCACACTCGATGGCCAGCCGGGTACCGCCGGTCTTGTAGCTGCCTCTCTGGCCCCGGGCGATACGGGTGCCTTCGGGAAACATGATGACCCAAACGCCCTGCCCCATCAGCCGACGGCCCTGCTGCACCACCTTGGAGAATGCTTCGGCGCGCTTGCTGCGATCGATGTGGATCATGTCGAGGCGGCCCATGGCCCAGCCGAAGAAAGGCACATACAGCAGCTCTTTTTTGAACACATAGGCCAGGGGGTGAGGCATCAACGTGGGCATGAGAAAGGTCTCAAAGGTGCTCTGGTGCTTGACCAGCAGCACCGCCGGACTGCTCTGGCCTTGGGGCAGGTGCTCCCAACCGCTGACCCGCACCTCGATACCGAGCAGGACCCGCGCGCCGAAGACCGCACAGCGCAGCCAACCCACGCACATCCAGTAGAGCGTGGTGCTACCGACAAACAGCGAGGCGAGCAGCACCGCCACAGCCCAGGGCACCACGGTCAGGGCCATCCAGAGCAGGTGCAGGACCGAACGTACCCAGGACATGCGTTTCAAGAGGCCGAGGCGGGCTGCTGGCCGATCAGATACTCGGCCAGGGCCGCCAGATCTGCATGCACGCAGGTGCCGGCGGGCATGGTCTGCCGTGCCTGTACCGGATCGAGCCCCGCGGACTTGCCGGTGAGCACCCAATGCGGCTGGCAACCGACGGCCACGGCCGCACTGAGATCGCGCAAGGAGTCGCCCGCCAGCGGCACGCCTTGCAAAGACACCCCCATACGCTGCCCGATCTGCTCGAGAAGGCCGGGCAGCGGCTTGCGACAGGCGCAGTTGTCTTGAGGGACATGCGGACAGAAAAACACCGCATCGATGCGGCCGCCCACCGCAGCCAGTTGCTGATGCATTTTTTCGTGCATGGCATTGAGCGCGGCCATATCGAAAAGGCCGCGGCCCAAGCCCGACTGGTTGGAGGCCACCACCACATGCCACCCGGCATGGTTGAGCCGGGCAATGGCCTCCAGTGCACCGGGCAGAGCTTGCCATTCCTGCGGCGACTTCACATAGTCGTCGCGGTCGTAGTTGATGGTGCCGTCCCGGTCCAGGATCAGCAGCTTGGTGTAGCGATCAGCCATGAAGCAGCCCTGCGAAAACGGGCATGTCTCAAGCCGCCAGACGCGAGAGGTCGGCCACGCGGTTCATCGCCTGATGCAGGCTCTTGAGCAGACCCTGGCGATTAAGGCGCAAATCCATCTGCTCGGCGTTGACCATGACATCGTCAAAGAAGGCATCGACCGGCGCGCGCAAGGCGGCCAGGGTCTGCAAGCTGGCGGTGTAGTCGCCGGCGGCAAACTGCGAGGCCGAGGAAGGCAGCAACTGACCCATGGCCACGTGCAGATTCTTCTCGGCCTGCTCTTGCAGCAGCGCCGGATTGACATGGGCGTCAACCTCGCCGGCCTTCTTGAGGATGTTACCGATGCGCTTGTTGGCCGCCGCCAAGGCGGCGCTCTCGGGCAGGGTGGCAAAAGCGCGCACGGCCGCGAGGCGGCGCGCCACCTCGGAGAGTCGCTGGGGCTGCAGGGCCAGCACTGCATCGACTTCCTGGGTGCTGTAGCCTTGCTCGCGCAAGGTGCCCGCCAGGCGCTCATAGATGAACCCGCTCAGGGCGTCGCGCGGATCGGTGATGCGGTCGGCAAAAACCGGTACTGCCAGGGCCAACAGGGCTGACAAATCGATGGCCAGGTCCTTCTCGATCAGCATGCGGATCAGGCCCAGGGCGTGGCGACGCAAAGCAAAAGGATCCCTGTCACCGGTAGGCAGGCTGCCAATGCCAAACAGGCCGACCAGCGTTTCGAGTTTGTCGGCCAACGCCACCACCACGCCGACCCGGTTGCGCGGCAGGTCGTCACCGGCAAAGCGCGGTTTGTAATGGTCTTCGATGGCCTCGGCGATATCAGCCGGCAATCCGTCATGACGGGCGTAGTAGCCGCCCATGATGCCTTGCAGCTCCGGGAACTCGCCCACCATGTCGGTGAGCAGGTCGGCCTTGGCCAGACGCGCCGCCTGCTCGGCTTGGCGCGAGAGGAGATCGCCGCCAAGCGCACGGCCCAAAGCCGCAGCGATCGTGCAGACCCGCGCCATGCGCTCCCCCTGCGAGCCGAGCTTGTTGTGGTAGACCACCTTTGACAGGCCCGCAACGCGCGACTCCAGGGTCTTCTTGCGGTCCTGGTCGAAGAAAAATTTCGCATCGGCCAGGCGCGGACGGACCACGCGCTCGTTACCGCCGACCACCGCGCTCACATCGTCTGGCTGGATATTGCTGACCACCAAAAACCGGTGCGTGAGCTTGCCCGCCACATCGAGCAGGGGAAAGTACTTCTGATTGGCCTTCATGGTCAGGATGAGGCACTCCTGCGGCACTTGGAGAAACTCGGGGTCGAACTGGCACACGATCACATGAGGCCGCTCGACCAGGGCGGTGACCTCATCGAGCAGATCCGCATCCTCGATCGGGCGCACCCCCCCGCCCAGCCGCGCCGCAGCTGCCTGCAACTGCCGCTCGATCTCGGTGCGTCGCTCTTCAAAACGGGCCACCACGGCGCCGTCACGGGCCAGGACCTCAGCGTACTGATCGGCGTGGGGCACCACCACCGGGCTGCGCAGTGCCTCAAAGCGATGACCTTGGGTACGGTCGCTGGCGCTCAAGCCCAGCGCCTTGACGGGCACGATGGCGTTGCCATGCAAAGCCATCAAGCCATGTGCCGGGCGCACAAAATGCACGCTGGACCATCCCGGCAGCTCGCAATCGGACTCGAGCTGGTAGCTCATGACCTTGGGAATGGGCAATTGGGCGATGGCCTGGTGCAAGGCCTTCTGTAAACCCTCGGCCAGGCTCACGCCGGCCAGCACGCTGTCGTAGAACAGCGCCTGGGCCTTGCCATCGGACTGGCGCTTGAGCGCAGCCACCGCCGCCGCCGGATCCTCGACCCCGAGGCCCTGCAACTTTTTAAGCAAAGCCGGTGTGGGCCCGCCCTGCGCATCAAGACCGACGCTGACGGGCATGAGCTTTTGCTGCACGGCCCGGTCAGCGGCTCGGGGCAGCACCTGGGTGATGTGAACCCCAAGTCTGCGCGGCGAAGCATAAGCGGTGACCACCGACTCCCCCGGCACAGTCGGAGGGTGGGACGCAAGTCCGTTGTGGATGAGCTTGGCTTGCGTCAAACCACTGGCCAAGAGCTGCTCGGCCAGGATGCGGGCGAATGAGGCACCCAATTCCCTCAAGGCCTTGGGCGGCAGCTCTTCGACAAAAAGCTCGATCAGAAGGTTTTGCGCCGACATCATGTTCAGGCCACCTGGGTCGGGATTTGCGCCACCCACTCACGTGGGGCCATGGGAAAACCCAGGCGCGCCCGGCTGTCGTAGTAACTTTGCGCCACGCTGCGGGCCAGATGACGAATGCGGCCAATGTAAGCGGCGCGCTCAGTCACACTGATCGCCCCGCGCGCATCGAGCAGGTTGAAGGTGTGCGCCGCCTTGAGCACCTGCTCATAGGCCGGCAGCGCCAATTGCTGCTCCATCAGATAGCCCGCTTGTTTCTCGTGCGCGCCAAAAGCGGTGAACAAAAATTCGACATCACTGTGCTCGAAGTTGTAGGCCGACTGCTCCTGCTCGTTTTGCAGGTAGACATCGCCGTATTTCAGCCCTTCGGTCCACTGCAGCTTGTAGACGTTGTCCACGCCCTGCAGATACATGGCCAGACGCTCCAGTCCGTAGGTGATCTCGCCGGTGATGGGTCGGCAGTCAATGCCACCGACTTGCTGGAAGTAGGTGAACTGGGTCACCTCCATGCCGTTGAGCCAGACTTCCCAGCCCAGGCCCCAGGCGCCTAAAGTGGGGTTTTCCCAATCGTCCTCGACGAAGCGGATGTCGTTCTTCTTGAGATCAAAGCCCAAGGCCTCCAGGGAGCCGAGGTAGAGCTCCAGGATATTGCTCGGTGCAGGCTTGAGCACCACCTGGTACTGGTAGTAATGCTGCAGACGGTTGGGGTTCTCGCCGTAACGGCCGTCCTTGGGCCTGCGACTCGGTTGCACATAAGCCGCTTTCCACGGCTCGGGGCCGATAGCCCGCAAAAAGGTGGCCGTATGGCTGGTGCCAGCGCCCACTTCCATGTCGTAGGGCTGAAGCAGGGCACAGCCCTGCGCGTCCCAGTAAGACTGCAGCTGGAGAATGATTTGCTGGAAAGTGAGCATAGACTACCAAAAGAGAGCCGAGAAGCACGCCCCCATGGGCACTTTGGGCTGCCGAACCGCGCATTCTACTGAGGGCTCCGAGCCGAGCGCACCGGGCCCTGACACAGCCGCCTCGGGAATTGAGCTATCCTTGTCCGCCTCGCAACTACCGAACACCCGAGTGTCCGACACCCCCCCCAGGCCGCCCCGGCCTGAAGACAAGCGTGGCTTCCTCCAAAAGCTGGTCGAGATGATCCATCCCGGCCCTGATTCCAAGGCAGAGCTGATCGAAACCCTGGCCGAGGCCCAGGAGAACGCCGTCATCGGCGAACAAAGCCGCGAGATGCTCGAAGGCGTGCTGCGCATGGCCGACCTGACCGCTGGCGATGTGATGGTGGCGGCGCCGCGCATGGACCTGATCGACATCGATGCACCCTACGAGGATCTCCTGCATCTGGTGATTGAAACAGCGCATTCGCGCTTTCCAGTGTTCGAGGGCGAGAAGGAAAACATCATCGGTATCTTGATGGCCAAGGACCTGCTCAAGTTGCAGCGCGCCCCCGAGCTCAATATACGAGCCCTGCTGCGGCCAGCGGTGTTCGTGCCCGAGAGCAAGGGGCTCAACGAACTCTTGCGCGATTTCCGGGGCAATCGCAATCACCTGGCCATGGTGATCGACGAATTTGGACGCCTGGCCGGCCTGATCACCATTGAAGACGTGCTTGAGCAGATCGTCGGGGAGATCGAGGACGAGTTTGACAGCGCTGATGACGAAGGCGACATCTTCGCCCTGCCCGATGGCAGCTACCGGCTCAACGGCGACACCTCGGTCGAGCGAGTCAATGAGGCTTTCGGACTGCAGCTGGCCGTCGGCGACTTTGACACCATAGGCGGACTGATCGCCCATGAGATGGGCCATGTGCCGCGCCGCGGCGAAACCTACAGCCTCGGCGGGGTGCAATTTACCGTGCAGCTGGCCCGGGGCGGGGCGGTGCGGCGCTTTCGCGTCTCGCGACCGGCCTAGGGCAACAGCCGCCGATGCGCACGGCGCCGATCTCAGGCCTCGGACCCATTGCCTCTGGCACGCTGATGCTGGTGGCCGGCTGCCTGCATGCACTGAGCATCGCCTGGCCCCTTCCCTTTGGGTTCACGCCGGGCGATCCGGTGGCCGCGCTGCAGGTGCTGGCGCTGACGGCGCTGGTGCTGCGTCTGGAGCGATGCAGCTCCAGCCGGCAAGCCGCCGCTGCAGCCTGGTGCTTTGCCACATCCATGCTGGCCTCGACCTTCTGGTGGCTGTTCATCTCCATGCATTTCTACGGCGGCCTGGCCGCGCCGCTGGCGGCCCTGGCGGTCGTGGCCCTGGCCTCAGCGCTGGGCCTGTACTACGCGGCCGCTGGCGCGCTCTACCTGCGCTGGCGTTCGCAATCGCTGGCCGCGCGGGTGCTGCTGTGGGCCGGCCTGTGGCTGGCCGCCGAGCTGGCCCGGGTGGTGCTTTTCACCGGCTTTCCCTGGGGACAGTCCGGCTACGCGCACGTCGATGGCTGGGCACAGCCGCTGGCTGGCATCGTGGGGGTGCACGGCCTGAGTTGGCTCAGCGCCGCCATTGCGGCAGCCCTGGCCCTGTGCCTCTTTCCGGCGCAAGGCGCGCGACGACTGCCCAGCGGGCTTGCGCTGGCCGCTGCTGCCGTGGCGCTGGCCTACCTGCCCCAACCGGTGCAGACCCAGTCGCCACGCCCGCCCCTGAACCTCAGCCTGGTTCAGGGCAACATCGCGCAGGACGAGAAATTCGTGCCGGGCACCGGCGTCGCCACGGCTCTGGATTTTTATCGGCGCAAGCTCAAGGCATCGGACTCGCTGGTGATCCTGCCCGAAACCGCCATCCCCCTGCTGCCCTCGCAGATTGAGCCGGACGACTGGCGAGAAATGACCGAGCCCTTCGCACAGGGCACGCGCGCGGCCTTGATCGGCATGCCACTGGGCTCCCTCGGCGAGGGTTACACCAATTCGGTGATCGGACTCAAGCCGGGATTGAGCGAACCCTATCGTTACGACAAACATCACCTGGTGCCCTTCGGCGAATTCATCCCGCCCTTCTTCCGCTGGTTTGTCAACATGATGAACATTCCACTGGGCGACTTCGAGCGCGGCGAGCTCGGCCAGGCCTCCTTCGAGTGGATGGGCGAGCGGCTAGCACCCAACATCTGCTACGAGGACCTGTTCGGCGAGGAGCTGGGCGCACGCTTTAAAGACCCAGCGAAGGCGCCCACCGTCTTCGTCAACGTGAGTAATATCGCCTGGTTCGGCCACACGGTAGCCATCGATCAGCACCTGCACATTTCGCGCATGCGCGCGCTTGAATTCAGTCGGCCCATGGTACGGGCCACCAACACCGGCGCCACGGCGGTCATCGATGCGCAAGGGCGCGTCACGGCCATGCTGCCGCCACACACCCGCGGCACGCTGGAGGCGCCGGTGCAGGGCGCCGAGGGGCTGACGGTATACGCACGCGTAGTGGCTTACGGGGGCCTGGGCCATGCGTACGCGCTGGTCCTGCTGGGCATCGTGGCCGGCCTGATCGGGCGCCGCGGTGGGGCCGCATCGGCCCAGTCACAATCGTCGCAACATGAGTAATCGCTTGCCCCTCGGGTTGCAGGTTGTCGAGCGCGGCTGGCTGTCAGCCAATATGGTGCTGCTCGACGGAGCCGTGCGGGCGGTGATCGACACGGGCTATGTCAGCCATGAAGAGCAGACCGTGGCCTTGGTAGAGTCGGCCTTCGGCACGCGGGGGCCGGACCTGCTGCTCAACACCCATCTGCACAGTGACCACTGTGGGGGCAATGCGGCCCTGCAAGCGAAATTCAAAGGCCTGCCCACCCTGATCCCGCCGGGCTTGGCCGAGGCGGTCAGCACCTGGAATGCGCGCGCCCTGACCTACGAGCCCACTGGACAGCGCTGCCGACGCTTTGCCTACAGCGCCCTGCTGCAACCGGGCCAGTCCCTCGTCCTCGGCCAGCAGCGCTGGCAGATTCATGCGGCTCCCGGCCACGATCCGCACAGCGTCATCCTCTTCGAACCCAGCAGCCGGACCCTGGTGTCGGCCGATGCGTTGTGGGAAAACGGCTTTGGTGTGGTCTTCCCCGAGCTAGAGGGACAGGACGCCTTCGAGGCCGTGGCGCACACCCTGGACCTGATCGAATCATTGGCGCCCGTCACCGTCATCCCCGGTCATGGGGGGGTGTTTGCCTACCAGCCCGAAGTAATGGGCCGCTCGAGACAGCGGCTCGATGCCTTCGTGCGCGAGCCCCTGAAACACGCGCGGCACGCGGCCAAGGTCCTGCTCAAGTTCAAACTACTCGAGGTGCAGCAACAAGGGCTGTCGGAGTTCGTGGCTTGGGCCGGGCACACCGACTATTTGCGCGGCCTGCATCAGCGCTGGTACGACGATCAGCCGCTGCAGGCATGGCTGATGGAGCTGATCGGGGAGTTGCAGAAGGCCCAGGCCGCCGAGATACAGGACGGCTGGCTGCTCAACCGCTGATCGCCTCGGGGACGGCGCCCAGGCCCCTCAATTGGCAAAGGCCGCAATGCCGGTGATCGCCCGGCCGAGGATGAGGGCATGGATATCGTGCGTTCCCTCGTAGGTGTTGACCACCTCCAAATTGACCAGATGGCGGGCCACGCCGTATTCGTCGGAGATGCCGTTGCCGCCCATCATGTCGCGCGCTACGCGGGCGATGTCGAGTGCTTTGCCACAGCTGTTGCGCTTCAAGATGGAAGTGATCTCCACCGCAGCGATGCCCTCGTCCTTCATCCGGCCCAGGCGCAGACAGCCTTGCAGCCCCAGCGAGATCTCGGTGACCATATCGGCCAGTTTCTTCTGGATGAGCTGATTGGCCGCCAGGGGCCGGCCAAACTGCTGCCGGTCCAGCACATACTGGCGCGCGCGGGTGTAGCAGTCTTCGGCAGCACCCAGGGCGCCCCAGGCGATGCCGTAGCGGGCGCTGTTGAGGCAAGTGAACGGACCTTTGAGGCCCCGCACCTCAGGCAAGGCGTTTTCCTCGGGGCAGAACACCTCGTCCATCACGATCTCCCCGGTGATCGAGGCACGCAGGCCCACTTTGCCATGCACCGCCGGGGCGGAAAGCCCCTTCCAGCCTTTTTCAAGGATGAAGCCACGGATCTGACCCCCATCGTCCTTGGCCCAGACCACAAACACATCGGCGATGGGACTGTTGCTGATCCACATCTTGGAGCCGCTGAGGCTGTAGCCGCCATCGACCTTGCGGGCGCGGGTGATCATGCTGCCCGGGTCGGAACCGTGGTTGGGCTCGGTCAGGCCGAAGCAGCCCACCGACTCCCCCGTGGCCAATTTGGGCAAATATTTGCGCTTTTGCGACTCGGTGCCAAACTCGTTGATCGGCAGCATCACCAGGGAAGACTGCACGCTCATCATCGAGCGGTAGCCCGAGTCGACCCGCTCGACCTCGCGCGCGACCAGGCCGTAGCAAACATAGTTGAGGCCCGCACCGCCATACTGCTCGGGGATCGTGGGTCCCAACAGACCAAGCTCGCCCATTTCATTGAAGATGGCGCGATCGGTGTGCTCGTTGCGAAAGGCCATCTGCACCCGCGGCAGCAACTTTTCCTGGCAGTAAGCACGTGCCGCTTCGAGCACCTGTCGCTCGTCAGCGCTGAGTTGGTCTTCCAACAAAAAGGGGTCGGACCAGGAAAAAGAGGCTTTGGATGAGGGCACGAGAAACTCCTTGCAACTTCCGGAACTCTAGCAAATGTCCCATTCATAGGACATTTAGGGGCTATTCCGGCACCACCGCGGTGACTTCGATCTCCACCTTGGCCCGGTCTTCGATCAGGGCGCTGACCTCGACGGCGGTCATGGCGATGCTAAAACTGCCAATGGTGGCGCGAAAGATACGGCCGATTTCAGCCGATGCCTGCAGATACTCGCGCTTGCTGGTCACATACCAGGTCATGCGTACGATATGTTCCGGGCCGGCCCCGCCCTCGCGCAGGACCGCCACCACATTGTCCAGCGCCTGTTGCACCTGGCCGGCCATGTCGTCGGTATGGAAAACCCCCTGCGCATCCCAGCCCACCATGCCGGCCACGAAAACCATGCGGCCGCGCACGGCCACCCCATTGGCATACCCCTTGGGTCGCGGCCAGCCGGTCGGCAGCAAAACTTGCATTACATGACTCCTGGTTTCTGATCGTTCAAGCGCCGCCCTTGAGCAACTCGCGCGCGATGATGAGTTGTTGCACCTCAGTGGCGCCCTCGTAAATACGCAGAGCACGGATCTCGCGGTACAGGCTCTCGACCATCAGGCCACGGGTCACGCCCAGGCCGCCCCAAAGTTGAACGGCCGCATCAATCACCTGCTGCGCACTCTCGGTGGCCACCATCTTGGCCATCGCCGCCTCGCGGGTCACATTGCGCCCCTGGTCGCGTTGCCAGGCGGCGCGGTAGGTGAGCAAGGCACTGCTGTCAATGGCCGTGGCCATCTGTGCCAGCTTGGCCTGCGTAAGCTGGAAATCAGCCAGCACACCACCGAACATCTTGCGCGACTGCGCGCGCGCCAGGCCTTCGTCCAGCGCGCGCCGGGCAAAGCCCAAAGCAGCGGCAGCCACCGAAGTGCGAAAAACATCCAGGGTACGCATAGCCACCTTGAAACCCTCGCCGGCCGCACCCACGCGCTGATGGGCCGCAATGCGACAGCCGGTGAACTTCAGACGCGCCAGCGGATGCGGTGCGATCACGTCGATGCGCTCGGCGATCTCCAAGCCGGGCGCTCCTGCCTCAACGATGAAGGCCGAAATACCGCGCGAGCCGGGTGCCTCTGCGGTGCGGGCAAAGACGACATAAAAGTCGGCGATGCCCCCGTTGGAAATCCAGGTTTTCTCGCCCTCGAGCACATACGCGTCGCCCTCGGCACGGGCACTGCAACTCAGGGCCGCCACATCGGAGCCTGCCTCGGGTTCTGAGAGCGCGAAGGCCGCGATCGCCTCGCCCGAGGCCACACGCGGCAGATAGCGTGCGCGCTGCTCGGAGCTGCCGGCCAGCGAGATCGCGCCTGAGCCCAGGCCTTGCATGGCAAAGGCAAAGTCGGCCAGACCGTTGTGCCGGGCCAAGGTCTCGCGGATGAGGCAGATGCTGCGCGTATCGATCACCTCGGCCGCACCGCCGTGCGCGGTGCCAGCCACCGCATGGCGCAGCCAGCCGCCCCGACCGAGCACCTTGACCAAAGCGCGGCACTGGGCATCGACATCATCGCCGGGGTGGTCGCCGACATGCTCGGTGGCCCAGGCATCCAGGGCCATCGCCAGCTCGCGATGAGGCGGCTCGAAGAAGGGCCATTCCAGGTAGGAGGTGTCAGACATGGGCCGCCTCAGTTGCCTTCGAAACGCGGTTTCTGCTTAGCCACGAAAGCGTCATAGGCACGGCCAAAATCCCCGGTCATCATGCAGATGGCCTGGGCCTGCGCTTCGGCCTCGATCGCCTGCTCGAGGGTCATGGCCCATTCCTGATGCAGCATGGTCTTGGTGATGCCGTTGGCAAACGCTGGTCCCTGGGCCAGATCGGCAGCCAAGGCCTGGGCCTGCGCCAGCAACTCCTCGGGACTGCAAAGGCGATTGAAAAAGCCCCAGCGCTCCGCCTCCTCGCCTGCCATGGAGCGACCGGTGTAGAGCAGCTCGCTGGCGCGGCCTTGACCTATGATGCGCGGCAGCACGGCACACGCGCCCATGTCGCAGCCAGCCAGACCCACCCGGTTGAACAAAAAGGCGGTCTTGCTGCGCGCCGTACCCAATCGCATGTCGCTGGCCATGGCCAGGATGGCGCCGGCGCCGGCGCAAACACCATCGACAGCCGCCACGATGGGCTGCGGGCAGACGCGCATCATCTTGACCAGTTCTCCCGTCATGCGGGTGAACATGAGCAACTCGGGCGCCTTGAGCGCAATCAGCGGGCCAATGATTTCGTGCACATCACCGCCAGAGCAAAAATTACCGCCATCGCCCTGCAGCACCACCGCACGCACATCGTCGGCCCATTTGAGTTGATGGAAGAGGTCGCGCAGCTCGGCATAGGACTCGAAGGTCAGCGGATTTTTCCGATCGGGCCGATTGAGCGTGACAGTGGCCACGCTGTCTTTGACCTGCCACAAAAAATGGCGGGCCGGGTAGCCAGCCATCGGCCGGCGATTGCCTGCAAGCAGGCCAGGATCTACAGTCACGAGGAACTCCTTGCGCCCTGGGCGGCTTTTTCACGCTGGAAACCGGCCTCCAGCTGGACCTTGGCCGACACATACTGCTGCGGCCAACTCACCCGTGTGTAACCGATGCGGGCGGCCTCGGTCAGGGTCCAAGCCGGATTGGCCAGGTGCGGGCGGGCCACCGCGCACAAATCGGCACGGCCAGCGGCCAGGATGCTGTTGGCATGGTCGGCCTCGCTGATGGCCCCCACCGCGATGGTGGCGATACCCGCCTCTTGACGGATGCGGTCGGCAAATGGGGTCTGGAACATGCGGCCGTACACCGGCTTCTCCTTTTTGCTGACCTGACCGGAGGAGCAGTCGATCATGTCGGCGCCAGCGGCCTTGAAGGCGCGCGCGATGTGCACCGCATCGTCGGGCGTAATGCCGCCCTCGACCCAATCGTGCGCGGAAATGCGCACCGAGATCGGCTTGTCGGCCGGCCAGGCGGCGCGCACAGCGGCAAACACCTCGAGGGGATAGCGCAAGCGATTTTCCAGGCTGCCGCCGTAGTCATCGGTGCGCTGATTGGTCAGCGGCGAGATGAATCCCGACAGCAGGTAGCCGTGGGCACAGTGCAATTCGAGCCAGTCGACACCGGCTTGGGCGGCCGCGCGAGTGGCCTGGACAAACTGATCGCGCACCTGGTCCATGTCGGCGCGGGTCATGGCCCGCGAACGCTGACTCACCCCCTCCAGGTACTGCTGGGGCGAAGCCGAGAGGATCGGCCAGTTGGCCTCAGCGCCCCCTTCCGGCAGGGGCTGATCGATACCGTCCCAGGCACGCCGGGTCGAGGCCTTGGCACCGGCGTGACCGATCTGCACCCCAAACTTGGCATCGGTGTGGGTGTGGATCCAATCGACGATGCGCGCAAAACCCGCGGTGTGCTCACTCTTGTACAGGCCCGGGCAGCCCGGCGTGATGCGCCCCTCGGGGCTGACGCAGGTCATCTCGGCAAACACCAGGCCGGCCCCGCCCATGGCCCGCGCGCCCAAATGCACCAGGTGGTAGTCGCTCACCAGGCCATCGACGGCTGAGTACTGCGCCATGGGCGAGACGACGATGCGGTTTTTCAGGGTGAGGCCACGCACGGTGTAGGGCGTGAACATCGGCGGCGGCGGCAGATCGCTGACCTGGACCCCCGCACGCTGGGCAAACCACTTCTCGTAGCCTTCGAGCCAGGCCTTGTCGCGCAGGCGCAGGTTTTCGTGGCTGATCCTCTGGCTGCGGGTGAGCATGGAATACATGAACTGCTCGGGCTCAAGCTGGTCGCAGTAGCGCTTGCCGCACACCTCAAACCATTCCATGGCATTCCAGGCGGCATTTTGAATGCGCAGGGTCTCCACCCTGCGCGCGGCCTGATAGGCCTTGAGCACCTCGTCCAGACGCGCCGGGTCGTCGCCGAGCCGCTTGAACTGGCGGGTCAGCTCGATGGCGTCCTCGATGGCCAACTTGGTGCCCGAACCGATGGCAAAGTGAGCCGTGTGCACCGCATCGCCCATAAGCACCACATGGCTGCCCCGGCTGTTTTTGAGCCACCAGTGGCCGCAGACCACGCGCTGGAAATTGAGCCAAGCCGAGCCACGCAGGTGGCGCGCATTGGTCATGAGCTTGGCGCCCTGCAGGTTCTTGGCAAAGATGCGCTCGCAAAAGGCGATCGACTGCTCCTGGTCGGCCTGGTCCAGGCCGTGGGCCAGCCACGCCTGCTCGGGACACTCGACGATGAAGGTGGTGGTCTTGTCGTCGAACTTGTAGACATGGGCCGCAAACCAGCCATGCTCGGTTTTTTCGAACAAGAAGGTGAAGGCGTCGTAGAGCTTGTGCGTGCCCAGCCAGATGTAGCGATTGGGCCGCGTGACGATGTCGGGCTGGAAGACATCGGCATACTGAGCGCGAATCTTGGAGTTGATGCCATCGCAGGCAATGATCAGGTCGGCATCGGGATAGTCCAGGTCGCTGTCGACCTCGGCCTCGAACACCAGCTTGACATCGAGCTCTTCGCAGCGCGCCTGCAGAATGTTGAGCAGCTTCTTGCGCCCGATGCCCACAAAACCATGGCCGCCCGAGCGGATAACGCGGTCTTTGAAGTGCAGCTCGATGTCGTCCCAGTGGTTAAACGCTTCCTGGATGGTGTCGGCCGTCGGGCGGTCCCAGGCGCGCATGTTGTCCATGGTGGCATCGGAAAACACCACGCCCCAGCCGAAAGTGTCGTAGGGCTTGTTACGCTCGACGACGGTGACGTCGTGGCCGGGGTCGAGCTGCTTCATGAGCAGGGCAAAGTACAAGCCGGCCGGCCCGCCGCCGATACAAACAATTTTCATGAAAGCTCCTGGATCCGGCCGCACCCAAAAAGAAGCCGGGGCTGCCGCAGTATCGGCGGCTATTTAGTTTAGGTCTAAACTAAATTTCCTTCAAGACGGATCCTTCCAAGCCCAGTGCGGGTCGGCTTACGGATGAGCTTTCGCCAGCGCCGAACTGTTCGGGATAATTCGGAGCAATCCCAAAAAATCTTGCACAAGACCTGCGCCCCGCTTACCGGCGGCAACGGAAGGGAAAACCATGTCTGAATCGAACAGGTCTAGCCGAGTCAGCACTGGCCTAGAGACCCTCAGCCGGCTGTGTCAGGACAGCCCCTCCCCCATGGCCTTGTGGCGAGCCGGCGCCGACCCGGCCGAGTTCAACCAGGCCTGGCTCGATCGAACCGGTGTGCAAAGCGCAGCGCTGTGGGCCACCGTTGAGGGCGATGCGCGGCAAGCGCTGGCCAGCGGGCAAGTGCGGGTTCAGACAGACCGCAGCGCCGACCCCAAGCGGGGCGGGCGCTATAGCTATCACCCCCTGTATGAGGGCCAGGCTTCCATCGGCGTGATGCTGATGTGGGAGCCCGGGGGCCGAGTCGAGGACCTCCGGAAGGACCGCGATCCAGACCTCTTGTCTAGACTCATTGAGTCGATGGACCTGGGTTACTGCCTGCTGGAACTGCTCGATGCTGCTCCGGGGCAATGGCCCGATCACCGCTACCTGGACTTCAATGCGGCCTTTAGCAAGCACTCGGGGCTGGCGCTGACCCCCGGGGTCTGCATCTCGGAGATAACGCCCCACCGAGAGCCCTTCTGGCCCCAGGCTTTCCTCGATGTCTTGGCCAGCGGCCGTGTGCTCAGAACCACCGCGGTTATGTCGGGTATCGATCGAGTCTTCAAGACTTGCATCATGCGCGTGGGTGGGCCGGGCAGTCGCAGACTCGCCGTGCTGCTGGAAAACGTGACCGCCCAACACCATGCGGCCACGCTGTTACAACGCAGCGAGCATGCCGCACGTGCGGCAGAGGCACTCGCCCGGACCGAGCAAAGCCGCCTGGCTGCGCTGGTCGATGCCACCCCGGCTGCGGTGATCGTCGTCGAGCAAGGGCCCCGCCTGGTGCTTGCCAACTCCTACGCAAGGCAACTGTGGGGGGACATACGGACCGAAAACCTGGGTCGATGGATCAGATTTTGGGCAGATGGCAGCCAGCGCCATGGGCAGAAACTGACGGCCACACAGTGGCCAATGAGCCGGGCCCTGATGGGCGAATCTTCGCGGGAGATTCTGCGCATCACATCGCCCCAGTCCCCCGAAGATCAACGGGTTTTTCTCAGTTCGGCCACCCCCATCTGGGATGCAGACGGTACGGTGGAGGGCGCGGTGGTGGTGGCCGTGGACATCACTGACCGGATCGAGGCCGAGGGGGCGCTCAAGAAGAGCCTGGAAGACCGGGATCTGTTTCTGGCCATGCTGGCGCACGAATTGCGCAATCCGCTATCGCCCATTTTGACTGCGGCTGATTTGATGAGCCAAAGCGCGCTGCCCCAGGACAGCGTGGCGCAATGCAGCGCCCTCATCGCACGGCAAGCCCGGCACATGCGCGGTCTGGTCGATGACCTGCTCGACAGCGCGCGTCTGAACCACGGGCTGATCAACCTGGACCTGCAAGTGCTCGAATTCGGGCCACTGGTGCAGGAGGCCATTGAGCAAAGCCGCGAAACGCTTGAACGCTTTGGGCATCGGTTGATCGTGGCGCTGAGCTCGCAATGCATGCGGATCAAGGCCGACCGGAAACGAATGGTGCAAATTTTGGTCAACCTGATCACCAACGCAGCCAAATACACCCCTGCCGAGGGACGGATCGAAATTCGGTCAGCCTGCGATCCCAGCGGCCTGGAGGTCAGCGTGATCGACAACGGCATCGGCATGAGCAGCGAGATGCTGCACAAAGCCTTTGAGTTGTTCAGCCAGGCCGAGCGCTCGGCCGACCGCCGGGAAGGCGGCCTGGGCCTCGGTCTGCCCCTGGTGAAGAAGCTGGTCGCTTTACACGGCGGGCGAATTGCCGCCCAAAGCCCGGGGCCCGGCCAAGGCAGCTGCTTTACTGTGTGGATCCCCGGCTATGCAGGCGACGAGACTACCGAAGTACCCGAGCCGCCGCCGCAACCCGAGGCCCAAGCGCTGCGGATTTTGCTGGTCGACGACAACGAAGACGCCGCCCACACCCTGGCCCTGTATCTGCAGGCCTGCGGTCACGCCTGCCAAGTGGCTCACGATGGGCATCAGGCGCTGGGCTTGGTGGCGCAATTCCAACCGCAAGCGTGCATCCTGGACATCGGACTGCCCGGCATGGACGGTCGAGAGTTGGCGCGGCGACTGCGTTCGAGCCCACACGCATCGCAGGCCACGATTGTGGCCCTCAGCGGTTATGCCCAAGCCGAGGACCAGCAGTCAGCCCTGGCCGCCGGCTTCGATCACTACCTGGTCAAGCCCGTCGAGGTGGATAGACTGACCAAACTTCTGGCCAAGACGGCTGCTTGAAGCGCGCTCCCATGGCCTGATCGGGCGGGCACGGGCGCCGCACTCAATCGGCCTTCGAGCGCGTCATGCCCTGAGCCATGGCCGGCGAATAACCCGGCTGCACATGGACATCGATCACCACCGCCTGCCCCTGGCGAAGCTGCAGGAGAGCTTGCGACAGGGCCTCGGAGAAATCGGCCACCTTGCGCACCGGCCCCAAACCCACCAGGCCCTGGGCGCGTGCCATGGCCGCCAGATCAGGGGCTGGATCGTCGATGCGCTGACCGATCCAGCGGTTTTCCACCGGTCGGCCACGCTGACGCGCCACTCGCTCCTGGTGCAGCTCGTCGTTGAAAAAGGATCGGTTGTTGACCACAATGACCAGCAAGGGCAAGCGCGCATGCGCCGCCGTCCAAAAAGCGGTCACCCCCATGAGGAAGTCGCCGTCACCAATGACGGCCACCGGAAGACGCGCTTGCCCCTTGAGCGCCAGAGCGCCGCCGACAGCCATGCCGGGCCCCGAGCCGATGCCAGCCCCGCCGTCATAGCCCAGGAAATCCATCGGCCCTTCAAAGTCCCAGAAGGAGCCGTTCCAGCTCAAGGGCAGACGCAAAAGGCACACCTGGCTGGGACGCAGCTGGCTGCGCATCACCGCCGCCACGCCGGGCACATCCAGATCGGCATCGGCCGGCAATTGCAGGGCCTGGAGTTGCGAGAGGGCCGCCGGCGGATCGGCGCGTCGGGCCCGGTCGCTCAACAGCGCCTCGACCGCAGCCTCCGGTTCGCAAGCCATGAACACATCGGCTGGCGGCAGCCCCTGATGGTCCATGCTCCACCCGTTGTGCAACTGGTGGTCCATAGACACCGAAATCACCCGGGCACTGACCGCTTGCTCGGGCCAGGCTTGCCCCAAGGTACCCGCCAGATCGAGCCAGTCGAGCGAGAGAACCACATCGGCCGAGCGCAGCACCTCGGCGACCTCAGGCGCCAGAAAAAAGCCCGCCGGTCCGACATGCAGCGGATGCTGCGTGGGAAAGGCCGCCCCCACCTTCAGATCGGTGAGCACGCGCGCTCCCCATTGCTCGGCCAGCGCCACCCGCGCGTCCCAACCAGCCTGAGAGCGCGAAACACGGCCGGCCAGGATGACCGGCCGGCGCGCCGCCGCCAGGAGCGCACGCGCCGATTGCACATCCTGCGCATCGGGCCGCGGCGGCCGCGGTGGTCGATAGCGCTGCACATCCGGTGCCGGCGGCCGCAGCGCAAGGACCGACTCCTGCAACTGTGCATCGAGGCAGACATAGACCGGGCCGCGCGGGGCGGTGTCAGCGATGCGCCAGGCGCGCAAGAGCGCTTCCTGGGCCGCCGCCACCGAAGCGGGCTGGGCATCCCACTTCACATAGTGGCGCACCAAGGCGCCCTGGTCTTGCGCGGTGTGCAGCCAGTCAATCCAAGGACGGCGGCGCGCAGCATCGACCGGGCCGGTGGCGCCCAGCACCAATACAGGAACCCGATCGGCCCAGGCATCGAAGATAGCCATGGCACCGTGCATCAGACCCACATTACTGTGCAAGATAGCGGCCAGCATCTGCCCCGTGACTTTGGTATAGCCGTGCGCAATGGCCACCGCATGCTCCTCATGCAAAACCACGAGCATTTGCGGTTTTTCGTTACCCAGATGGTTGACCAGGCTGTCGTGCAGCCCACGGAAACTCGCGCCGGGGTTGAGCAAGACATAAGGAATGTCCAGATCACGCAGCAACTGGGCCACCACATCGCTGCCCCAAACTTGTGAGGCCGTTGGGGAAGGCAGCGGCACATCGCGGCGGGGGCCGCTCGCCAGATCGGATGACTTTGCACTCAACGGCGCTTACTCCAGTTTGATGCCGGCGGTGCGGATGATGTCGCCCCAACGCTTGAGGTCCTCAAGCGAGCGCTGACGCATCTGGGCTGGGGTACTGAGCAGCACATCGATGCCCTGCCCCTGCAGACGCAGGGATACCTCCGGGGTGGACATGGCCTTGCGCACCGCCTGGTTGAGTTGATCGATCAGCGCCGGCGGGGTGGCCGCAGGCGCAGCCAGGCCCAGCCAGATTTCGCTCTCATAGCCGCGCACCCCCGATTCATCCAGTGTGGGCACCTCCGGAAGCTGGGCGATGCGCTTGCGACTGGTGACTCCCAGCGCACGGACACGGCCCGACCGGATGTGCGGAATGAGCTGATTGACCACACCCACCGTGACCTGCACCTGACCGGCCAGCAGGTCGTTGACCGCAGGCGCCGCGCCCCGGTAAGGCACATGGGTGATCTGGGTGCGCGTCATGGCCTTGAACATTTCGGCCGACATGTGCTGGGGACTGCCGTTGCCGCTGGAGGCGTAGTTGAGCCTGCCCGGCTCCTTCTGGGCCAGGTTAATCAGATCGATCACCGTGTTGGCCGGCACGCTGGGATGGACGACCAGGGCCAGAGTGGTGGTTCCGAGCAGAGAAATCGGCGCAAATTCCTTCTGGGGATCAAAAGGCATGGTGGCCATCAAGGCCGGGTTCATCGAGGTGATGTTGATATTGGTCAGCAACAGGGTGTGACCATCCGGGTTGGCCTTGGCCACCTCGGCCGCGCCGATATTGCCGGCCGCCCCCGGCTTGTTCTCCACCACCACCGCCTGGCCCCACTGCTCCTGCAGCTGCTGGGCCAGGATGCGGGCGATTACATCGTTGGATCCGCCGGTGGGGTAGGGCACGACGATACGCACCGGGCGCTGCGGATAGGCCGGCGTCTGGGCGATCACCGGCAACGCCAGGCCGGCCGCCAGCGCCACCATCAAGTCGCGCCGGCCGAGAAACTGAGGGGTCTGCCCGATCATGGTTAAGTCTCCTTCGATAAAAGCGAACCCGCCTGGGGCCCGGGCGCCTGGGCTTTGCCGACGCTCTGCGCTGCATGTTAGCCAAGTCTGGACCTTCGTGTGCCGGGGCAGTCCGACGGGTCGCCCAAAAACCGACCGTCGCAGACACCCCCGCCGAATACGGCATGATCTGGGCTTGCCAACCTGGAGTCCGATCATGCCCAGCGACATCGAGATAGCCCAATCCACCCCTCTGCAGCAGATTGCCGACATTGCGCAGCGACTGGGCCTGCCTCCCGAGGCGCTTGTTCCCTACGGCCATCACAAAGCCAAGATCACACTGCCCTACCTGCGTGACCTGGAGAGCCGGCCCAATGGCCGCCTGGTGCTGGTCACCGGCATCAACCCCACCCCCGCCGGAGAGGGCAAGACCACCACCACCGTGGGGCTGGGCGATGCCCTCAACCGGATTGGGCAGCGTGCCCTCGTCTGCCTGCGCGAACCCTCGCTGGGGCCGGTGTTCGGCCTCAAAGGTGGAGCGGCGGGAGGGGGACGCGCACAGGTGGTGCCCATGGAGGACATCAACCTGCATTTCACCGGTGACTTCCAGGCCATTGCCCTGGCGCACAACCTCTTGTCGGCACTGATCGACAACCACATCCACCACGGCAACGCGCTGCGTATCGATGCGCGGCGCATCAGCTGGAAGCGAGTGGTCGACATGAACGACCGGGCCCTGCGCGAGATCGTGGTCGGTATGGGCGGTCCGGGCAATGGTTATCCGCGCCAGGACGGCTTTGACATCGTGGTGGCCTCGGAAATCATGGCCATCCTGTGCCTGGCCACCAGCCTGAGCGACCTCAAGTCGCGACTGTCGCGCATCGTGGTGGCCAGCTCGCTGGAGGGCAAGCCCATCACCGCCCAGGATTTGCAGGCCACCGGCGCCATGACCGCCCTGCTGCGCGATGCGATCGCACCGAACCTGGTGCAGACCCTGGAGCACAATCCGGCCTTCATCCATGGCGGGCCCTTTGCCAACATTGCGCACGGCTGCAATTCGGTCATGGCCACCCGCAGCGCGCTCAAACTGGCCGACTGGGTGGTCACCGAGGCCGGCTTTGGCGCCGATCTCGGGGCGGAGAAGTTCCTCAACATCAAATGCCGAAAATCGGGCCTCTGGCCCTCGGCGGCCGTCATCGTGGCCAGCGTGCGGGCGCTCAAGTACCACGGCGGTGCCGACGTCAAACAACTCTCCAAGGAAGACCTGCCGCGACTGGCAACCGGGCTGGCCTGTCTGGAGCGCCACATCGAAAACGTGAGGCAGGTCTACGGCCTGCCCTGCGTGGTGGCACTGAACCACTTTGCACACGACACCCAAGCCGAGGTGGCGCTGGTGCTCGAGCGCGTGACCGGCACGCCTGTGGTGATGGCCCGTCACTGGGCTGAGGGAGGCGCCGGAGCAGAAGCACTGGCGCGGGCGGTGGTCCAGTGCGCCAGCCAGCCCGATCCCCCGCCGAACTTTCTCTACCCCGACTCGGCCACGCTCTGGGACAAGGCCGAGACGGTGGCGCGGCGGGTGCACCGGGCCAAAGGGCTGACCGCCGGCAGCAAGGTGCGCGACCAGTTGCAGAAACTGCAAGACCAGGGTTACGGACACCTGCCGGTGTGCATCGCCAAGACACCCTACTCCTGGGGGACCGATCCCAAGCAGTTGGGCGTTCTCGAGGGCCACGAGATCGATGTACAGCAGGTGCGGCTGGCCGCCGGCGCCGAGTTCGTGGTGCTCATTTGCGGCGACATCATGACCATGCCCGGCCTACCGGCTCAGCCGGCCGCCTCGTCCATCGATGTGGACGAGGACGGACGCATCGTGGGACTGTTTTAGAGCAGCGAGGTGGTCTGGCCCCGACACACACTGCCGGGCTCGTGCACCCGTCCATGACCTTGAATTTTTCTGCACAACAGCAGATCTTGAGTCCCTGATTGGCGCGGATTCTGAGCTATGCTACCTGCGACTGCAGACTGAGATCCCGTCGGCAGCCAGGCGGCTCAGCCAAGGGAGCCCAACAGGGGCCCCGCCTTCACAACATTTTTGAGGCTGTGATGAATGATCGACGGCGCACGCGCAGGCCGGGCAGCCTGACCGCCCGAGAGCAGGGGTCAGGCGTCTTGTCCAGCACGGAGGCCCGTCCGGCCCAAACACGCGGCGGCCCGCAAGAGCTCTTGGCCACCGTGGACGTGGAAATCGAGATGCTGGGGCAGCGCACCCGAGCGCTCGGGACCGACCCCCACGCCCGCCAAGAGCTGATCGACCACATAGGACGCCTTGAGGCCTTGATGCACGAATTGCGACAGGCCAATGCCAACCTGACGCTGGCCTCACTAGACGCAAGCAGCCGGGAAACAGACGCCGTCGAATCCCATCGGCGGCAGACGCTGTTTCTCTCGATGCTGGCCCACGAGCTGCGCAATCCCCTGGCCCCGATCAGCACGAGCGTGGAACTGCTGGGCAAGATGACCGGGCTCCCTCCGGCAGTTCAAACGCTGCAGCGCATCCTCGACCGCCAGACCCGCCACCTGACCCGCCTGGTGGACGACCTGCTCGACGTCAGCCGCATCAATAGCAACAAACTCAGGATATGCAAAGAAGACATCCTCTTGAGCCAGTGCCTTGAGCATGCAATAGAGACCTGTCAGCCCGAACTGAACGCGCGCAAGCAGGTGTTGCACCTCGAGGCGGAGGTCGCCAGGCTGTGGGTGCACGCAGACCCGACGCGCCTGGCCCAGTTGTTTGCCAACCTCCTCCTCAACGCATCAAAGTTTTCGGCCGAAGGCAGCCCCCTCTTTTTGTCGGCGCGGCAAGAGGGGCAGCAGGTTCATGTGTCGGTGCGCGACCAGGGCATCGGTATAGCCCCCGAGCGACAGCCTCATGTCTTTGACCTCTTTACTCAGGGCGCCGTAGGCGAGGGCATGATGGCCAAAGGCCTGGGACTGGGGCTGACTCTGGCGCAAACCATTGCGAAGCTACATCAAGGTTCTGTGCGTCTCAAAAGCCCCGGCGTAGGTCAGGGCAGCGAGTTCATCGTGACCCTCCCCATCCTGCCACACCCCCCCGATCACGCTGCCGCACCGCTCAGCCCAGCCCAATCCGCGATGGCCCGGCCCAAACGTATCTTGCTGATTGATGATCATCCGGACATCAATCAGACTCTGGGGGAGCTGCTAAAGACGGAAGGCCATCATGTCGATTGCGCGGTGGACGGCCCCAGCGGCCTGAGCCTGGAAGAAGCCGGCCCTTATGAGGTGATCTGTTGCGACATTGGCCTGCCCGGCATGAACGGCCATGAGGTTGCCAAGAGGCTGCGCGCGCGCCAGTCACAGGCCCGCCTGATTGCCATCAGCGGCTACGACCAACGAGAACAGAAAGAGTTGGCTCTTGCAGCCGGCTTTGACCACTACCTGGTCAAACCGATCTTCGGCGACGAACTGCTGGCGCTGATCGCCCATGGATAAGCCCACCGCAAGCCCGCCAGCCATCAACTTCACCGCCCTCGTTGAGGCGCTGATCGACCCAAGCCACGACCCCATCGCCGAAAGGGCCGTCGGGCTGCTCGTACCCCTGTCAATGCATCTGGCGGCCATCATCGGGCAAAACGGTTTTCACGCGATCTATGAGCGCAGTCTGCACGAGGCCAGCAAACAACATCCCTGGCTGATAGCAGGCAGGATCTCCGCGCAAGGCCCTTCAGATTTTGAAGGCTTAAAAGCCGCCTTGTACGAACGCGATGTCCATGAAGCGAGTCGTGCTGCCGCGGCGCTTCTGTCCGCGCTGCTCGAGCTGCTGGCCTCGCTAATCGGTCATGCTCTGACCATGAATCTCTTGCGAGCTTCTTGGGATGTCGATTTTGAGAACGCTGCACGGGGAACCCGAAAATGAACGACAAAGTAAGCATACGACGGCTGCCAACCGGGGTGCCCGGACTCGACGAGGTGCTCGGCGGCGGCCTCCCCGAGTTGTCATTCAACCTGATCGCAGGGGCACCCGGAAGTGGCAAAACCACGCTCGCGCATCAGATGATGTTTTCATTGCTTGCGCCCGATTGCAAAGCCCTCTTTTTCACCGTGGTGGGCGAACCCCCGCTGAAGATGCTGCGGTATCAGCAACAGTTTCCATTTTTCAATGCGGAGCAGGTTCACAAGAACATTCGCTACGTCAATCTCGGAGAGGTATTGCAGGAGGGGGGCTTTGAGCAGGTCCTGCAAAGAATCGCGGACGAAGTGCGCGACTTCTCTCCACGCTTGGTGTTTGTCGATTCATTCCGGTCGGTGGTGCAGGCGGGGCGGGCCGACGGCGGCAAATCGGGGTCCTTGCAGTATTTCATCCAGCAACTGGGCCTGCTCATGAGCAGCTGGCAGGCAACGACCTTTCTGATCGGCGAGTACACCACGCCCGAGGCTGAATTGAGCCCTATCTTCACAGTCGCAGATGGCATTTTCTGGATCTCGCAGCTGACGGACCGCGACTCCATCGTGCGCAAAATTCAGGTGGTCAAAATTCGGGGGCAATCGCAAAAACTGGGGCTCCATACGTTTCGCATAGGGCCGCAAGGCATCGAGGTATTCCCGCGCCGGATCCTCGATCCGGCCGGCAAACAAATCTCGGACAACAAGCGCTTGTCTATGGGTGTACCGGTACTCGATCGAATGATGGGCGGCGGTCTGCCGGCGGCCTATTCCATGCTGCTGGTGGGCCCTTCAGGCTCGGGCAAGACGGTGCTGGCCACGCAGTTTCTTGAGGCAGGGGCCAAACTGGGCGAGCCCGGGGTGATCGCCGCCTTTGAAAAGAGCCCCAACCAGTTACTGAGCCAGAAACTCAACCACCTGGTCAAACAAGGCCATGTGAAACTGTTCGACACCCGGGTCCTGGACCTGACGGTTGACGAGATCCTGCATGACCTGGTGGACCTGATCGGGAAAATGGACGCCAAACGCGTGGTGATTGACTCGCTGTCGGGCTTTGAGTTGGCCCTGGCCCCCGCATTTCGTGAGAATTTTCGCGAGACCCTCTACCGTCTGGTGACGATGCTCACTGGCATGGGCGTGACGGTGGTGATGACGTCCGAGCTCGAAGATCGCTACACCGACCTGCGCTTTAGCGCCCACGGCAACGCCTTTCTGGCCGACGCCATCGTGATGCAGCGCTACGTCGAACTCAAAGGGCAGTTTCGCAGAGTCATCGCGGTGGTCAAAGTCAGGTCCAGCGATCACAGCAAGGACCTGCGCCTCTACGACATCCGGGACGGCGAGCTGCAGATTGATACGACCGCCGCTCCTTACAGTCACGTTCTGTCTGGACGGGTCGATCCTCAGGCGCAGTGAACCCTTATCGGGCTTGGGCACGGGCACACGCTGCGAAATGTAGCCACGCTGAGACGCAGTTCTGCGAGTTTGAAGCGGCATTGATACCGCAGGCTGCGGCTGCGGCGATACAGCACCAAGTCGCCGTCACGCAGACGAAGGCTGTGAGCGGTGCTGGGCTGGGCGGGGCTCAGAGAGTCGCTGCGTGGGCCACGCACTCAGCAGACCCCACAAGCGAAAACACCGCAGAGCCTTGCGACGCTGCGGTGCGGATATGGTGGCAAAGCGGAATGTGAACAGTTCCGTAGCAAAACCTCCTGAATCCGCGCAAATCAAAGGGGCAACGCGGAAGAAATCGGAATATCACTTCCAATCAGCCCGACTCGCCGCCACCAGCGCGGCCCAGTCATCTGGCGGGCGCCCCCGCTCGAGCATGCGCTGGAAGACGTTGTACGGATCACTCTTGCTGCCCGACGAGCGCAAGGTGTTTTCATCATTGACCCACGCAAAGATGATGATCCGGGTCTTGGAGTCGAACCGAAAAAACAACCTAAAGCGCCGCCCGATTTTGGCGCGCCGCCAATGCCGAAACGCCGCCCCCATCGTGTTGCCTTGCCGGTACTCCTCGCGGCTTGGGTCGCTGGGCACCGCATCAAAAATCAGTTTTGACAAGGCTGCGAACAGCCGCACGTTGGCGTTGGACTCAAAGCCTTGCGGGTCTTGCTGCTGCGCCCGCTCAGCTGCGGCATGCAGTTTTTGCAGCTGCTCGGATAAACATTCGTGAAAGAGCAGGTTCCACCCGTGACGCTGGATCACAGCGCCACATCGCCTTCGATCTCGGCGTCCAGATCAACCGGCTGGGTCAGTGTGGCCAGCATGGCCTGCACCAAGCTGTCTGGCAAAGCGCACAGGTGCTGACCGGTGCGGATGTCTTTTTCCAGCAAGGCCAAAAACGAGCCAATGGCCGGGTCTTCATGCGCCGTCTCATCAGCGCGCGTGACGATGACCTGCGAGCCCCGCAAGTCAAACGCAACCTTACCGCCGTAGTCCACGCCCAGGGCCTGACGGATGGCCTTGGGCAAAGTAATCTGGCCCTTGGAGGTGATGGTGGCAACTTCATGGATGGCGGGCATGGCATTTCTCCTGGATAGGCGTTTATGGTAAGGATATTTCCTTACCAAGTCAAGTGTCTGCCTGCTCACATGTTCGGCCCGGGTAGCTGATCACACTGACGACCCGACTGAGCGAGTTGGCAGGACTTGATCTGGCGGTTCAAATGAAATTCGAAGACTTTGAGCGATCCAGTTCGTCCGGAAAACTCGTTCAGCTCAGCACACGTGTAACCCCTTGAACTACTTCCATTTCTGCGTATGTCGCCCAACCTTAGTTCTGAATATTTTTTGAGAAATAGAGAGGTATAGAGAGTCGAGTGGCCCATTTTTATCGACACGCGCAAGGGGTCGAAGCACACGTAGAATGGCAGGAACATCACGTAGATTCGAGGTGTAGGGCAAAGAAAAAGCCCAACTGAGAACAGTTGGGCTTTTAAATTGGTGGCCTGGGGCGGAATCGAACCACCGACACAAGGATTTTCAGTCCTCTGC
>CAZCSD010000016.1:0-35312 GCA_964501235.1 uncultured Polaromonas sp.
AGCAGTAAGGTAACTCTGCCATCAAAGCCCAGCATCGCAAGATGTTGGGCTTTTTTCATGGCAGAGCCCGGGTTGGGGCGCAAACAGGCCGCAGATGATCCAGGGTGTAGTTCTGACAACCCGGTGTGGCGATTTTGTGGGCCCCGACGCGGTTGCCCAGCTCGCAGCAGCGCTCCAGAGCCCAGCCCTGCTCCAGCCCGTAGAGCAGCGCCCCACGAAACGCATCGCCGCAGCCGGTGGGATCGATCACGCGCTCGGCCTGTACCGGCTCGACCCGGGTCTTGCGCCCACCCCGCCAAACCTCACAGCCCTGCCCGCCCAAGGTAACCACCAACCCCTCCACGCGCTTGGAGATCTCGGCGGTCGAGACACCCATGCGCTCGCACAGCATCCGGCCCTCGTAATCGTTGACGGTCACCCAAGTCGCCATCTGGACAAACTGGGCCAGCTCCCCACCATCGAACATCGGCAAGCCCTGCCCCGGATCAAAGATGAAGGGAATACCCGCAGCGTGCAACTGCTGGGCATGCTCAATCATCGCCTGGCGACCGTCGGGTGAGATGATGGCCAGCTTGATATCGGAGCGCGGCTCGATGCGCGTCTGATGGGCCTGACTCATGGCCCCCGGATGAAAGGCGGTGATCTGGTTATTGTCCTGATCGGTCATGATCATCGCCTGCGCGGTGTAGGTGTCGGCTTGCTCGATGATGAACTCGGTGCTGATGCCCAGATTCTGAAAACGCTGCCGATAGTCCCGCCCATCGCTCCCGACCATAGCCATGGGAACGGGTACGCCGCCGAGCTGATGCAGGCTGTAGGCGATGTTGCCGGCGCAGCCTCCAAACTCGCGTCGCAGCTGCGGCACCAGGAAGGACACATTGAGGATGTGCAGTTGCTCGGGCAGGATCTGCTGCGCAAATCGGCCCGGAAAACTCATGATGGTGTCAAAGGCAAGGGATCCGCAAATCAGGGCTGGCATGGCAATAAAGGGGGGGTCGGGCCAGGGCAGGCCGCATGAAAAAGCAGGTCTGGGTGACCTGCGAGGCGAGCTCGGATTGTAGGTCGAGCCTGCCCCCGATAGCGTGCGGCCTCAGAGGCGGGCGCTCATTAAGACCCAGCCGTCGCGGGCCTGCAGCGCCTGTAGCCGGCCGTAGGGGGCATACGCTTGCTGTAGCTCCTCGACCTGGCGCTCGAGAATGCCGGCCAGCACCAGATGCCCTCCGGGGGCCACCAGCGCACACAGCAGCGGGGCCAGCAGCTTGAGGGGCGTCGCCAGGATATTGGCCAGCACCGTGTCATAGGGGCCGCTGGCGAGCCCTGGTTCGCCCACGGTCACCAACACCCCGTTGGCCAGCGCATTGGCCCCAGTGGCTTGCAGGGCTGCCTCATCGATGTCCACTGCATCGACGGACTCTGCACCATGCAACGCAGCCCCGATGGCCAGGATGCCCGAGCCGCAGCCGTAATCCATCACCCGACCCAGCCGCGGTGGTCCGTCTTGAGTCGGCAAACCGCCGGCGATCCACGCCAGGCACAGCCC
Source organism: uncultured Polaromonas sp. (assembly GCA_964501235.1). Lineage (GTDB taxonomy): Bacteria > Pseudomonadota > Gammaproteobacteria > Burkholderiales > Burkholderiaceae_C > Polaromonas. The sequence continues at coordinate 1,541 of CAZCSD010000016.1, forward strand.
GGTGGTTGGATGCGAGCCGGTGCCAAAGGCCAGGCCCGGATCGAGCCGAATGATGCGCTGCGCCTGCGCTGGCGCCTCATGCCAGGTGGGTACGATCCAGAATGCATCAGTGATTGCAATGGGCGCAAACTGCGCTTGGGTCAACCGGACCCAGTCCTGCTCGACCACCTCATCCACGCCCAGGGCTTGGCAGCCGGCAAACTCATCTTGCAATAGCAACAAACGCAGCGCCTGGCTCGCCTGGTCAACCGACTCGAACAGGGCCCGCAAATGCGAACGCTGCCAGCCAGGCTGGGGAGGCGGCAAACCCGGCTCGCCAAAGAGGGCCTGCTCCTGATCGGATTGCGCATCGGCATCTTCGACCGAAACGCTCAAGGCCTGCAAAGCCTCCAGGGCCTCGGCCAGCCACTCAACCCGGTCAACCGGGGCGAGCAGACGCAGTTCAGCCATGGGCATGACAGGTCTTCAGCGCCGGTGTTTGGACAACCACTCTTCGAGGTAGTGGATGTTGGTGCCGCCGCTCATGAACTTGGCATCGACCATCAGCTCGCGGTGCAGCGGGATGTTGGTGGAGATACCCTCGACGGCAGTTTCGATCAGGGCCGAACGCATGCGGGCCAGCGCCTGCTCTCGGGTATCGGCGTGCACGATGATCTTGCCGATCATCGAGTCGTAGTTGGGGGGCACGAAATAGTTGGCGTAGATGTGCGAGTCGACCCGAACGCCCGGGCCGCCCGGCGCATGCCAGGTCGTGATGCGCCCTGGCGAAGGCGTGAACTTGTAGGGGTCCTCGGCGTTGATCCGACATTCGATCGCATGACCCTTGATCTCGATCTGGCGCTGGCTAAAGGGCAACTTTTCACCGGCGGCCACCAAAATCTGTGTCTTGACGATGTCGACACCGGTAACCAGCTCGGTCACCGGATGCTCCACCTGCACCCGGGTGTTCATTTCGATGAAATAGAACTCCCCATTCTCATAGAGAAACTCAAAGGTGCCCGCGCCGCGGTAACCGATCTTCTTGCAGGCAGCGACGCAGCGCTCGCCGATCTTCTCGACCAGCTTACGAGCAATGCCAGGCGCCGGCGCTTCCTCGATCACCTTCTGATGACGGCGCTGCATCGAGCAGTCGCGCTCGCCCAGCCAAACCGCGTTCTTGTGCTGGTCGGCCATGACCTGGATTTCCACATGGCGGGGGTTCTGCAAGAACTTTTCCATGTAGACCTCGGGATTGCCGAAGGCTGCGCCCGCTTCGGCCTTGGTGGTCTGCACCGCATGGATCAGGGCGGCCTCGGTGTGAACCACGCGCATGCCGCGCCCGCCGCCACCGCCGGCAGCCTTGATGATGACCGGATAGCCCACGGCCTTGGCGATGCGCTTTATAAGGGCGGGATCCTCGGGCAGCGCGCCCTCTGAGCCCGGCACGCAGGGCACGCCGGCCTTGATCATGGCCTGCTTGGCCGAGACCTTGTCACCCATGATGCGTATCGATTCGGGCGTCGGACCGATGAACTTGAAGCCACTCTTTTCGACCCGCTCGGCAAAATCGGCGTTCTCGCTGAGAAAACCGTACCCCGGGTGGATCGCCTCGGCGTCGGTGACTTCGGCCGCCGAGATGATGGCCGGCATATTGAGATAGCTCTGTGCCGAAGGCGGGGGGCCTATGCAGACCGCCTCATCGGCCAACTTGACATACTTGGCGTCGCGGTCGGCCTCGGAATACACCACCACCGCCTGCACACCCATTTCGCGGCAAGCGCGCTGGATTCTCAGCGCGATCTCGCCCCGGTTAGCGATCAGAATCTTCTTGAACATCGCGGCCGGCTCACTCGATCACCAGCAAGGACTGGCCGTACTCGACCGCTTGGCCGTTCTCGCAGAGGATCTGAGTTACCGTGCCTGACTTGTCGGCCTCGATCTCGTTGAGGATCTTCATGGCCTCAATGATGCAAATGGTTTGGCCTTCCTTGACCTGACTGCCGACCTCCACAAAAGGCTTGCCCCCCGGACTGGCGGCGCGGTAGAAAGTGCCCACCATGGGCGACTTGACCGCATGCCCGGCCGCTGCCGGCGGCTCGGATGCGGCCGGGACCGATGGCGCCTCGGCTGGCGCCTGGGCCACCGGCGGTGCTACCTGGGGCATCACGGCAACCGGGGCCGAGACCCCGACCGACGCACCTGAACCTTTGACGATCCGAACCTTACCTTCGGCTTCGGTGATTTCCAGTTCCGACACATTGGACTCGGAGACCAGATCGATCAGGGTCTTGAGCTTGCGCAAATCCATTCCTGCTACTCCTGGGGTCCGGACCTTCACCCGGTCCGAATCGGTTTTTAACGTCTCACAAAAATCGCCAAAAGTCTCTTAAAAGAGATCAAAAATCACTAACTTTGAATTATAGAGCGCGGCTGGGTATCCGAAAGCCCGCGGGAGACTTGGCCGGTCACGCAAGAAGAGCAAGCCTCGGGGCAAGGCCGGGCTGGACTTTAACGGAAATTCGATGCCAAATACCGATCAAATAGATCGGGATACGATTTTTTATCCGTAAATCGCCTTACAGACGCGCCGCCCAGCGCTTGAGATCGTCTGCGGAGAGTTGCCCGAGCTTACGCTCCAGAACCTCTCCGCTGCCCGAGAAAAGCACCGAAAAAGGCAGACCTCCAGAGACATTGCCCAGGGTCTGACTCATCTGCGAACCCTCCAGACCGCCCAAAGCGACCGGGAAGGACAAGGGCGAGCGCTGCAGCCAGCTGCGCACTGCACTGGGTTGATCGATGGCGATACCCAGCAGCTGCCAACCGCGCTCCCGGTGGGCCTGGTGGAAGGCATCGAGGAGGGGCAGCTCCTCAATACAGGGGGGACACCAAGTGGCCCAAAAATTGACCAGCAGAGGCCGGCCGCGAAATCCGGTCATGGCCAGGCTCTGACCGTCCGGGGTTTGCAGCGACGCATCCCAGAACGCGTGCCCCTGTCCGCCGGCCTGCGCAACCTTGGCGGGCCGGTACAGCCACCACGCGCTCAAAGCACCGAGGGCACTGGCGGCCAGGCCGACTGCGCCATACATCCATGCGCGCCGGTTCACGCCCCTGACTCCAGTAAACGGGCAAGGGCCACCGTATCGCCTCGGGGGCTGCGTCCCTGCGCGTCGGGCCGCAAGGCGCCGCGCAGATCGTCAAAATCGTAAATGGCCAGATGAAGCCCCACCGTCTCCTGCAAAGGCCGACACAGACAGCGCAGGCTCAGCACATCGACGTCCCGCCCCTGAAAGCCGGTCTGGCTGCGCACCTCATAGTCCACCTGATGATCGATGAGTGCGATCTCGGCCGACTTGGGGTCGTCACAAAACAGCTGCAAGTAGATATCTGACAAACGGGTCGCAGTGCCCTGCCAGACCGCGCCGACCAGATAGGGCTTGAAGCGATCGAGTCGCTGCATCCAGGTCAGGGCCAGCTCACGCAAAGCGCGCAACTCGGCCGGCTGCGTGTCCGCGCAAAACAGAGCGATGTGGTCGCGCACCGCCTGCTCGAGCAGATCATTGGCAGGCAGAGCGGCGCGCGGCCCCAGGCCCAGAACCTTAAGCGCGCGGCGCTTGGCCGCCCCATATTCCAGGCCTTCGTCGACCACCAGGGCCGCAGCCGCTTGCGCGATGCGTTCGCTCTCGGCCGCGGGGTCGGGTTGCAAAGCCTTCATGAAGTCGATTGTGCCCGGATCGCCGGATACCCCCGATCTCCAGGGTTGTAGGCCCGCGGGTGGGTGCTAACTACAATTTGTTGATGCACATCCACATACTGGGCATCTGCGGCACCTTCATGGGAGGCCTGGCCGCTCTGGCCCGCGAGGCCGGCCACCGCGTCACCGGCTGCGATGCGGCGGTCTATCCCCCGATGAGCGAGCAGCTGCGCCACTTGGGTATCGACCTGACCGAAGGCTACGGCGCTGAGCAGTTGGGGCAGCCGGGCTTTGCGCCCGATGTTTTTGTGATCGGCAATGTGGTCTCCCGGGCGCTGATGAGCAGCGGCGCACCCAAGTTCCCGCTGATGGAGGCCATCCTCGACCGCGGTCTGCCGTACACCAGCGGCCCGCAGTGGCTGGCCGACCATGTATTGCAAGGCCGACATGTGCTGGCCGTAGCCGGCACACACGGCAAGACCACCACCACCGCCATGCTGGCCTGGATTCTCGAAGAGGCGGGGCTGCAGCCCGGCTTTCTGGTCGGCGGTGTGCCGCTCAATTTCGGAGTGTCGGCACGCCTGGGCGGCCAGACGCCCGGCCGCCCCCTCTTCGTCATCGAAGCGGACGAATACGACACCGCCTTCTTCGACAAGCGCAGCAAGTTCGTGCACTACCGCCCCCGCACCGCCATCCTCAACAACCTGGAATTCGACCATGCCGACATCTTCGCGGACCTGTCGGCCATCGAGCGGCAGTTCCATCATCTGGTACGTACCGTTCCCGGCAGCGGCCGCCTGGTGGTCAACGGGAACGAAGACAGCCTGGACCGTGTGCTGGCCCAAGGTTGCTGGAGCGAATGCCTGCGCTTCGGCCCGGCCGACGCTAATCGCGCCTGCGATTTTCAGGCGCGCGGGGAGCCGCAGGACTTTCAAGTGCTGCGCGCCGGGCAAAGCGTGGCCCGCGTGCAATGGAGCTTGGGCGGCGTGCACAACCAGATGAATGCCCTGGCAGCCATCGCGGCGGCCGAGCACGTGGGCGTGACACCTGCCCTGGCGGCCGAGGCTCTGCGTAGTTTTCGCAACGTACGCCGCCGCATGGAAGTGCGCGGTACGGTGGGCGGGGTCACCGTCTACGACGACTTCGCCCACCACCCCACGGCCATCCGTACCACGGTCGACGGCCTGCGACGCCAAGTGGGCGCGGCGCGCATTCTGGCCGTGTTCGAGCCGCGCAGCAACACCATGAAGCTCGGCGCCATGAAAGCCCAACTGCCCTGGGCCCTGGAACAAGCCCAACTGGCCTTTTGCCACAGCGCGGGGCTGGACTGGGATGCCGCTGAGGCGCTAGAGCCCTTGGGCCAGAAGGCCTGTGTGGCCGGTGACATCGACAGCCTCGTCAAACGGGTGGTACAGGCCGCACAGCGCGGAGACCATATTTTGTGCATGAGCAACGGCGGCTTTGGCGGAGTGCATGAGCGGCTGCTCAAGGCTTTGCCGCGCTGAGCCGCGCGCCGCTCACAGCCGCGCTCGCCTATCGGCCACCGCCTTTGACAACAAGGCCAACAGCTCGATCGAATCCTCCCAGCCTAGGCAGGCATCGGTGATGCTCTGTCCATAGGTAAGGGCCGAAACGCCGTCCTTGCCGGGCGAAAACTTCTGCGCGCCGGCCTGCAGATGGCTCTCGACCATCACGCCGAAGATCTGGCGTGAGCCAGCGGCGATCTGGCCGGCGATGTCACGGGCCACCTCCATCTGCTTTTGGTGCTGCTTGCTGCTGTTGGCATGGCTGCAGTCCACCATGAGCGAGGTTGGCAGCTTGGCCTGGGCCAGGTCGGCACAGGCCGCAGCGACACTCTGGGCATCGTAATTGGGTAGCTTGCCGCCACGCAGAATGACATGGCAGTCGCGGTTGCCCTGGGTCTGCACAATGGCCACCTGGCCGTTCTTGTGCACTGACAAAAAATGGTGGCCGCGCGCAGCTGCCTGGATGGCATCGGTGGCGATGCGGATGTTGCCGTCGGTGCCGTTCTTAAAGCCGATGGGTGCCGAGATGCCGGAGGCCAGTTCACGGTGCACCTGGCTCTCTGTGGTGCGAGCCCCAATGGCGCCCCAGGCAATGAGGTCGCCTATGTATTGCGGCGAGATCACATCCAAAAACTCGCTGCCGGCCGGCAAGCCCAGGCGGTTGATATCGATCAGCAGCTGGCGCGCGATACGCAGGCCTTCATCGATGCGGTAACTCTCGTCTAGGTAGGGGTCATTGATCAGACCCTTCCAGCCGACGGTCGTACGGGGCTTTTCAAAGTACACCCGCATGACGATCTCCAGCGTATCCTGGTACTTCCGGCGCTGCTCGACCAGCCGACGCGCATACTCCAGCGCCGCGGCCGGATCGTGGATGGAGCACGGCCCGATGACCACCAGCAACCGCGGGTCATGGCCCGCCATGATCTGAGCGATAGACTGCCGGGTGCGGGTGATCAGCCCCTCGACCGGCGTACCGCTGATCGGGAAAAAACGGATCAGGTGTTCGGGGGGTGGCAGCACGGTAATGTCCTTGATCCGTTCGTCATCGGTCTGGCTGGTTTTATCGATCGGACGCGCATACCAGGGCTCGCTGGCGTTTTGAGCGGGGAGGGTCATGACAGGCTCCTTGAAAGAAAAACAAAAAACCGCCGGGGTTGCCGGCGGTTGGTGGGAGGGTTTGCTGCGCTTGTCTGTTCGCTTAAGCCAGTGCCTCTCGACCGCCGGTGGGGCCTGAGAACCAAAAGTAAGCAAAATAAAACGAATGCTTAGCCATGTCCGAACTGTAGCACAGGGCCGCCGACCGGCCGGTCGGCCTCACGCCGTGCCGCCGACGGTCAGGCCGTCAATGCGCAAGGTGGGCTGACCGACGCCCACCGGCACGCTCTGGCCTTCCTTGCCGCAGGTACCCACACCCGAGTCGAGTTGCATGTCGTTGCCGATCATGCTCACCCGCGTGAGCGCGTCCGGGCCATTACCGACCAGGGTGGCACCCTTGACCGGGTATTGGATCTTCCCGTTTTCTACCCAATAGGCCTGACTGGCCGAGAACACGAACTTACCCGAGGTAATGTCGACCTGCCCCCCCCCAAAGTTGGTGGCATACAGACCCTTCTTGATCGAGGCAACGATCTCCTCTGGGGACTTGTCGCCGCCCAACATGTAGGTGTTGGTCATGCGCGGCATGGGCAGATGGGCATAGCTCTCGCGCCGCCCGTTGCCGGTGGGCCGCACTTTCATCAGTCGGGCGTTGAGCGCGTCCTGGATGTAACCGCGCAAGATACCGTCTTCAATCAGCACGTTGCGTTGGGTGGCGCACCCCTCATCGTCGATGTTGAGCGAGCCGCGGCGATCGGCCAGGGTTCCGTCATCGAGCACGGTGACCCCCTTGGCCGCCACCCGCTGACCGATGCGGCCGGCAAAGGCGCTCGAACCCTTGCGGTTGAAATCTCCCTCCAGTCCGTGTCCCACCGCCTCATGCAAAAGCACACCGGGCCAACCCGGGCCGAGCACCACGGTCATCTCCCCGGCCGGAGCCGGTCGTGCCTGCAGATTGCTCAGTGCGGCCTCGACCGCCTCGTCCACATAGCGGGCCACCAGCGGCTCATCGAAGTAGGCCAGGCCAAAACGCCCGCCTCCGCCGGCCGAACCCATCTCGCGACGCCCCTGCTGTTCGGCAATCACCGTCAGGCTCAGTCGCACCAAGGGTCGCACATCGGCCGCCAGCGTGCCGTCGGCCCGCGCGACCATCACCACATCGTGCTCCATGGCCAGACCCGCCATGACCTGCACGATGCGTGGATCGCGCGCCTTGGCCTGGCGCTCCACCCGCTCAAGCAAAGCCACTTTGGCCGCACTGTCCAGGGTGGTGATGGGGTCGAGCCCCGGGTATAGCGATCGGCCCGGGGCGATCCTGACCTTTGGGGCCGCCGCCCGCACACGCGCGCTGCCGCCGCCAGCGGCAATGCTGCGCACCGTGCGCGCCGCATCGAACAGGCTGGCCTCGGAAATATCGTCGGAATAGGCAAAGGCGGTTTTCTCGCCGCTGACGGCCCGCACGCCAAAGCCCTGATCAATACTGAAGGAGCCGGTCTTGACGATACCGTCCTCCAGGCTCCACCCCTCGCTGCGGGTGTACTGAAAATACAGATCGGCATCATCGGCGCCCCGGGTACGGATTTCCGACAAAGCCCGGGTCAGCTTGGCATCGCTCAAGCCAAAAGGCTCGAGCAGCAACTGCCGCGCCCGCTTGAGCCGCTCCTGCGTACCGGCCGCAGTGGGGGTGCCCGAGGAGGGCAGACGGCCCGCCGCCGCCACAAAAGAATTCAGAAGGGTCATGCGACCATTGTAGGAAGCCTGGCGACCTGGGCTGGCGCTACGGGTTTATGGATGACCGCAGCGCCCGGCCCATGCGGACACACTGACGGTTCAGGTCTGCACCAGCCGCTTGGCCCGGGCAATCGACAGCAACATACCCAGCGCCAAGCCCAGCGTGACCATGGCCGTGCCTCCGTAGCTGATGAAGGGCAAAGGCACGCCCACCACAGGCAAAACACCGCTAACCATGCCCATATTGACGAAGGCATAGGTGAAAAAAATCATGGTGATGGCCGCCGCCAGCAAGCGGGCAAACAGAGTCGATGCGTCCAGGGCCACGGCCAGGCCGCGCAGGATCAGAAAGATAAAGGCAGCCAGCAGACCCAGGGTGCCGATCAGGCCGAATTCCTCGGCATAGGCGGCAAAGATGAAGTCGGTAGTGCGCTCGGGAATGAACTCCAGATGGGTTTGCGTACCGGCCATGAAGCCCTTGCCCCAGAACCCTCCCGACCCAATGGCGATCAGGCCCTGGATGATGTGAAAGCCCTTGCCCAGTGGATCGCGCGTGGGGTCCAGCAGGGTGCACACCCGCTGCTGCTGATAGCCATGCAAGAGCGGCCAGTCCACGCCCGGGGCACACCACTGCGGCTCCATCAGCACCAGCAGCACTATGCCAGTCAGTCCCAGCACCAGCGGCACCAGCACGATGCGCCAGCTCAGACCGGCAAAGAAAATCACCGACAGCCCAGCGGCCAGCACCAGCAGGGCGGTGCCCAGATCAGGCTGCTTCATGATCAGGCCCACCGGCAGCGCCAAAATCACAAGAGCCACCCCAAAATCGACCGGTCGCAACCGCCCCTCTCGACGGTGAAACCACCAAGCCAACATCAGGGGCATGGCGATCTTGAGGATTTCGCTGGGCTGAATCACCACCCCCAGGTTGATCCAGCGGGTGGCGCCCTTTTTGGTGATACCAAACAGCTCAACGGCCACCAACAACACCACCCCCAGCACATACAGAGGCACCGCCAAACTCATCAGACGCTGCGGCGGCACCTGTGCGACCGTCAGCAGGATCAAAGCGGCCAGCACCATGTTGCGGCCGTGGTCGACAAACCGGGTGCCGTGGTCGTACCCGGAGGAATACATGATGACCATGCCGGCCAGGGCCAGCACCCCCACGGCCGCCATCAGGGTCGCATCGAGTCCCTTCCACAGGGGCGAAAGCCGCTGCCACAAGGATGGTTTTTCGAGGACTGCTGCCATGGTGCGATTATCGCCGCCGGATCCATCTGGCGCTAAGCTTCGACAATGAATCGCGTCACCCACCTGCTCTACCTGCACGGCTTCCGGTCATCGCCACAGTCCACCAAGGCCCAGCGTCTGGCCGATCTGTTCCACCGCCAGTGGCCGCAGGTGCAGTGGTGGTGTCCGCAATTGCCGCCCTCGCCGGCCCAGGCAGCGGCGCTCATCGACGAGGGCACCCGTACATGGCCGAGTCAAGGCATGGCCGTCATCGGCTCCTCCCTGGGTGGGTTTTATGCCACCTGGCTGGCAGAGCGACGTGGCTGCCGGGCGGTGCTGATCAACCCGGCCGTCGATCCAGCCCGTGATCTGGCCCGCCACATCGGCGAGCAAACCCTGTGGCATGAGCCCGCGCAGACCTTTTTTTTCCAGCCGCACTATGTGCAGGAGCTCGAGGCCTTGCAGATCGGTGCGCTGAGCCATCCCCAGAACTACCTTGCCTTGGTGGCCACCGGCGATGAAGTGCTGGACTGGCGGGAAATGCGCGATCGCTACCGCACCAGCCGGCTGAAGATCATCGAAGGCAGCGACCATGCGCTCAGCGATTTCGAGCAGCACCTGCCCGCCTTGCTGGGCTTTTTGGACCTGCACATGGCGCCCTCAGCCTGAAGCTCGACACTACACTAGCGCCCTCTCAAGAAGGTAGCCCTTGTACATCCTGTTCGAAGATGCCGGCAAATTCCACGCCGGCCGCATTCTCTCGCGCGCCGAGGCCTCCCTACAGGTTGAGCTCGACTCGGGCAAGCGCGTCAAAGTCAAAACGAGCAACGCACTCATTGAGTTCGAGCAGCCCGGGCCGGCGCAACTGCTCAGCGCCGGCAACGAACTGGCCGCGCAGATCGACCTGAACCTGGCCTGGGAATTCGCCGGGGACGAGGAGTTCGGATTTGCCGATCTGGCGCGCGAGTACTTTGACCCCGCACGTGCCCCCAGCGCTGCCCAACAGGCCGGGGCGCTCTTTGCCCTGCACGAGGCGCCCCACTATTTCCGGCGTGCGGGCAAGGGGCGCTTTCGCAAGGCGCCGCCCGAGGTGCTGCAGCAAGCCCTGGCGGCGATCGAAAAGCGCAAACAGATCGCGGCCCAGATCCAGGCCTGGGCCGAGGATCTGGTGGCCGGCCGTTGTCCGCCGGCCATCGCCGATCAGCTCTACCGTATCCTTTTCAAACCGGAGAAGAACGGGCCCGAATACAAAGCGGTGGTCCAGGCGGCCCAGCAAAGCCGACTGGCTCCGCTGGACCTGCTGCAACGCGCCGGCGCCATCCATTCGCCCTACCAGTTCCATTGGCGTCGCTTCCTGTTCGAGCACTTTCCGCGCGGCACATCTTTTGCCTCGGTTCAGGCCCCGCCCCCGGGCAACGACCTACCCCTGGCGCCGGTACAGGCCTTTTCGATTGACGATTCAAGCACCACCGAAATCGACGATGCCCTGTCAGTGCAGGGCCTGGGTTCGGGCACGGTTGAGGTCGGCATTCACATTGCCGCCCCCGCCCTGGCCCTGCGGCCCGGCGATGCCATTGATCAGATCGGTCGTGAACGGCTGTCGACCGTCTACATGCCCGGCTACAAGCTGACCATGCTGCCCGATGCCGTGGTCGAGCACTACACCCTGCAGGCCGGTCGCCCCTGCCCGGCGGTCTCGCTGTACGTGACGCTCGACGAGCACAGTCTGGAGATCAAGGCCAGCCGCACCCAGATCGATCGGGTGCCGATCGCCGAGAACCTGCGGCACGATCAGCTCGATGCCGTGTTCACCGATGCTTTTTTCGAAGCGCCCCCTGCAGCCGACGATCCGGCCTGGAGCGCCGAACTGCGCCTGCTGCACCGCTTGGCTCAGCACCTGAAAGCGGCACGCGAGGTGGTTCGTGGCAAGCCCGAGCAATTCAACCGGCCCGACTACACCTTCAGGTTGGACCTGCCAGCCGGCGAGGAGCCGGTCGGCGAAGAATCGGTGCAAATCAGCGTGCGCCGACGCGGCGCGCCGCTGGACCTGATCGTGGCCGAACTGATGATCCTGGCCAACCGCAGCTGGGGCCTGTGGCTGGCCGAGCTGGGCGTGCCTGCCATTTACCGCAGCCAGGCCAGCATGGCCCCCGGCGTGAAGGTGCGCATGGGCACCAAAGCGCTACCGCACGCCGGACTGGGCGTGCCCGCCTACGCCTGGAGCACCTCGCCCCTGCGCCGCTATGTGGACCTGGTCAACCAGTGGCAAATCATCGCTTGTGCCCGGCACGGCGCCACCGCCGCCCTGGCTGCGCCCTTCAAGCCCAAGGACGCCGAGCTGTTTTCCATCATCTCGGCCTTCGATGCGGCCTACACTGCCTACAACAGCTACCAAGCCAGTATCGAGCGCTACTGGACCTTGCGCTACCTGCGCCAACATGGCCTGGAGCAACTAACGGCCACCGTGCTCAAGGACGAACTCGTGCGCGCCGACAATTTACCCCTGGTTTTTCCGGTCGCCGGCGTGCTCGGGCTGGCCCGCGGCGCACATGTGCGGGTGCGGCTGGGTCGGATCGACGACATCACGCTGACCGTCAACGGCACCCTCATCGAGCGCCTGGACCTGCCCAACGAGGCCGCGCTGGATGAGGAGGACCTCGAAGGCAGCGAATCGGAGCTGGCGGCCGGTCCCATTGCGATCGCGGTCGATCTCGAGGACGCTCAGGCTGAACCGAACGACGGCAGTCCAGCGGCAGCGGAACGCCGATCCAGCGATCCACAATAGGCGCTTTCCATGGACTCCTACCTCGTCATTGGTCATCCCATCGCGCACAGCAAGTCCCCCGAGATCCATGCGCGCTTTGCAGCGCTGACCGGCCAGACCCTGACCTACGAACGTCTGCAGGTCGAGCCCGGCCAATTTACCGAACGCATCCGCGAACTCATGGCCAAGGGGCTCAAGGGCTGCAACGTCACGGTTCCCTTCAAACTCGAGGCATGCGCCCTGGCCGAGGAGCGCAGTGATCGCGTCCATCTGGCCGGCGCCGCCAATACCTTGAGCTTTCAGGGGGGGCGGGTGCAGGCCGATAACACCGATGGGGTGGGTCTGGTCCGCGATATCGAGGTCAACGCCGGTCGGCCGCTGCGCGGCGTCCGGATCTTGCTGCTCGGAGCCGGCGGTGCCGCCGCCGGTGCGCTCGGGCCGCTGCTGCTGGCCGGGCCCGCGCAGCTCGTGGTGAGCAACCGCACCGAAGCCAAGGCGCGCGATCTGGTCGAGCGCCACCGGGCCCATGCCAGCCTGAAGGCCGCGCTCGGCCACACCGAACTGCTGGCTCTGCCCCTGGATGGGACTTTGCCCGCCTTCGACGTGGTGATCAATGCCACCGCCGGCAGTCTGTCCGGCGCAGCCCCGCCCATTGCCGCGAGCGCCCTCAAGCCGGACGCCCTGGTCTACGACATGATGTACGGTCCAGCCGCACAGGCTTTTCTGCAATGGGCGGCCGCGTTAGGCGCACGCCCGCGCGATGGCCTGGGCATGTTGGTCGAGCAGGCGGCCGAATCCTTCTTTATCTGGCGTGGGGTGCGACCGCCCACTGCCCCAGTGTTGGCGCGGCTGCGCCAGGGCGGCTGAAAGCGAGCCCGCATGAGGATCGTTCTGCGACTTTTCATGCTCCTGCTGCTGGCCGTACTGATCCTGCAGCTGTACTTTGCCGGCCGCATCCTGATGATGCGTTGGGTCAACCCGGAATCGACCAGCTTCCAACGCGCTGAAGCCTACCGGCTGGTGCGCAGCACCGGCCAACTGCTTTGGCATCAGCAGTGGGTGTCCTACGCACAGATTTCCGACAACCTCAAGCGGGCCGTCATTGCCTCGGAAGACGCCAGCTTCACCGAACACGACGGCGTGGACCTCGAGGCCCTGGAAAAAGCCTGGGAGAAAAACCAAAAGGCCGAGCAGGAAGCAGCCCGTAAAGCCGAACAGGCCAAACGCCGCGCCGGGCCGCGCGGCGATCAGACCGCTGTCACCCGACCGGCGGCTGCCCCCGAGCCCAAGATCGTGGGCGGCTCGACCATCACGCAACAATTGGCCAAGAACCTTTTTCTCTCAGGCGAACGCACCCTGGCGCGCAAGGCCCAAGAGCTGGTGCTCACGCTCATGCTCGAGACCCTGCTGAGTAAACAGCGCATTTTGGAGATCTACCTCAACACCGTCGAATGGGGCGAAGGGGTATTCGGCGCACAAGCGGCCGCCCTGCATTACTACCGCAAACCGGCGGCGCGGCTCAGTGCCTACGAGGCTGCGCGGCTGGCCGTGATGCTGCCACGACCGCGGTATTTCGAAAAGCGCGCACAGTCCCAATACCTGATTTCCCGTGCAATGACCATCACTGCACGCATGCAGGCGGTCGATCTGCCATGAGCGCTACGCGTATCTTGGGCATAGACCCGGGGCTGCAAGTCTGCGGCTTCGGGCTGATCGATGTGCAGGGCAGTCGGCTGAGCTATGTGGCCAGCGGCACCATACGCACGCGCGCTGATGAGGGTCTGCCCGGCCGGCTCAAGGTCCTGTTTGACGGTATCGCAGAAGTGGCACGGCGCTACGGCCCAGCGCAGGCCTGCGTGGAAATTGTCTTCATCAACAACAACCCGCAAGCGAGCCTGATGCTCGGGCAGGCTCGCGGGGCTTGCATGACTGCGCTGGTCCACTGCGGACTTCCGGTGCACGAGTACACCGCCCTGCAACTGAAAAAAGCAGTGGCCGGACACGGCCGTGCCGGTAAACCCGAGGTGCAGCAAATGGTCATGCGCCTGCTCAAGCTGCCGGGCCTGCCCGGGCCCGACGCCGCCGATGCCCTGGGCCTGGCCATCACCCATGCACAGGTCGGCCCCACGATGGGAATGCTGGCGCGAGCGGCCGACAAGACCACCCCGACCGCCCGATATCGGGAAGGCCGCGCACGCTAGAGCGCAGCGCTCAAAGCAAGCGTTCGAGAATCAGCACACCAAAAAAGCCCAGCGCCGCCAACACCGTCCACTTGAGGATCACCAGGCCCCAGCGTCGGTAATGCGCCCGACCGGTGGCGATGTAGAAGGCAAAGCTCACGCCCGCTGCCAGCAGCAGCAGGAAAATCAACCACCGAAAAACCAACATGGGGGTCGGCGCTCACCAGGCCGGGGCAAGGCGACCGAGTCCTCGGGGAGCCTGCCGCTCATCGGCAAAGCTGACCACCTCGTAGGCGCCCTTCTGGGACAACAACTGGCGCAGCAGCTGATTGTTCAGGGCGTGGCCCGAACGGAAGGCGCTGTAGGCGCCAATCAGAGGCCTGCCCAGCAAATGCAGATCACCCATGGCATCGAGGATCTTATGCTTGACGAATTCGTCGTTGTAGCGCAGCCCCTCGGCGTTGAGCACTTTGTAGTCGTCCATCACGATGGCGTTGTCCAAGCCGCCGCCCAGGGCCAGGCCATTGGCACGCATCATCTCGACATCTTTGGTAAAGCCAAAGGTACGGGCGCGGGCGATATCGCGCACATAGGAACCGCTGCCCATGTCAAACTCCACCCGCTGGCCCGTCGAGTCAACGGCCGGGTGGTCGAAATCGATTTCGAAGCTGAGCTTGTAGCCCTCGTAAGGAGCGAGCTCGGCCCACTTGAGCGAGGCGCCCTGGCCCTCTTCGACCCGCACCGGCTCGAGGATGCGAACAAAACGTTTGGGCGCCTCCTGCAACGCAATTCCGGCCGACTGCAACAAAAAGACGAAGGAGGCCGCCGAGCCATCGAGGATCGGCACCTCTTCGGCGGTGATGTCGATGTAAAGGTTGTCCAGACCCAAGCCGGCGCAAGCCGACATCAGGTGCTCGACCGTAAAGACTTTGGCCTGGCCAGCCGAGATGGTTGAAGCCAGGCGGGTGTCCGTCACCGCCGTGGCGCAAATCGGGATATCCACCGGCACCGGCAGGTCAATCCGCCGAAACACGATACCCGTATCGACAGGTGCCGGACGCAAGGTCAGTTCGACCCGCTGTCCACTGTGCAGACCCACACCGACCGCTTTGGTGAGGGATCGAAGGGAGCGCTGAGCAAGCATGCCCAGATTTTAGACCGTGGACCTGCCCCGGCCGCGAGGGTCTGACAGCACCCTCGGGCCGGGGGCTGCCGCTCAGTCGGCCTGTCGACGCAGGAAGGCGGGAATCTCGAAGTCGTCCATACCGCCGGCGGCCAAGGCATCGACCTTGGCTGCTGCCTGGTTACGATTGTTGCGCCAGACGGCGGGGGCCTCGATCGATACGCCTGCCACCGCACTGGCCTGCACGGGCTGAACCGGCAGGTTATCGGTTCCGGTGCGTTGGATCACCTGCAGAGGCGGAGCGGCGCGGCGCGCGCCCTGACGGTTCAGGCCGGTAGCCACCACCGTGACGCGGATTTCGTCAACCAGTGACTCGTCGTAGGCGGTGCCGTAGATCACATGCGCATCCGCAGCGGCGAAGGCACTGACCGTCTTCATCGCCAGCTTGGTCTCATTGAGTTTGAGCGAACCCTTGGCCGCGCTGATGAGCACCAGCACGCCTCGCGCCCCGTTCATGTCCACGCCGTCAAGCAAGGGGCACGCCACCGCCTGCTCGGCGGCAATGCGGGCACGATCGGGTCCGCTGGCACGAGCAGTGCCCATCATGGCCTTGCCCGGCTCGCCCATGACGGTTCGCACATCCTCGAAGTCCACATTGACCAGCGCCCGAACATTGATGATCTCCGCGATGCCACCGACCGCGTTCTTGAGCACATCATTGGCGTGAGCAAAGGCTTCGTCCTGAGAGACATCCTCGCCCAGCACCTCCAGCAGCTTCTCGTTGAGGACCACGATCAGCGAGTCCACATTGGCCTCCAACTCGGCCAGGCCGGCATCGGCGTTGGCCATGCGACGGCCGCCCTCAAAGTCAAAGGGCTTGGTAACCACGCCGACGGTCAAGATACCCATCTCCTTGGCGATGCGCGCGATCACCGGTGCAGCACCAGTACCCGTGCCCCCGCCCATGCCCGCTGTGATAAAGAGCATATGCGCGCCATCAATGGCCGCCCGGATGTCATCGGCCGCCATCTCGGCCGCCTCGCGTCCTCGGTCGGGTCTGCTGCCAGCACCCAGGCCGGATGTGCCCAGTTGGATAACCTTGTCCGATGCGATGCGACTAAGCGCCTGGGCGTCGGTGTTGGCGCAGATGAACTCCACGCCCTGCACCTGGCAGGCAATCATGTGCTCGACCGCATTGCCGCCGCCACCGCCCACGCCGATCACCTTGATCTGCGTGCCTTGATTGAACTCCTCGATATCCATCATTTCTATGCTCATGGTGAGCCTCCTTCTTCTCTGCAGTTGCCGTTACCGAAAATTGTTTTGAAAGCCGGGATGAGGTGATTCACGATGGTGGGTCAGCCCCTCCCGAATGGGTCAGTCCATTCAAACGCGGACCTGCGGCAGCTTGTGTGTTCATCAGAAATTCCCCACCAGCCATTCCTTGATACGACCAAAAGCGTTCTGCACGCTGCCCGACTTTTGCGCCACCTTGATGCCGCGCATGCGGGCCAGTCGGGCCTCCTCGAGCAAGCCCATGACCGTGGCCGCGCGGGTCTGAGCCACCATGTCGGACAGGCCGCTGGAATAGCGTGGCAGGCCGCGTCGTACCGGCTTGAGGAAGATGTCCTCGCCAAGTTCAACCATGCCGGCCATGACCGCACTGCCGCCGGTCAGCACCACTCCTGAAGAGAGCATTTCCTCGTAACCCGACTCGCGAATCACCTGCTGCACCAATGTGAAGATTTCTTCAACCCGCGGCTCTATCACGCCGGCCAGGGCCTGACGACTGAGCATGCGCGGGCCGCGATCGCCCAGACCGGGCACCTCAACCTGGCTTTCAGGATCGGCCAGCAGTTGCTTGGCGCAACCGCTGTCGACCTTGATGTCCTCGGCATCCTTGGTCGGGGTGCGCAAGGCCATCGCGATATCGCTCGTGATCAGATCACCGGCAATCGGAATGACCGCGGTGTGACGTATGGCGCCACCGGTAAAAATCGCCACATCCGTGGTGCCGGCGCCAATATCCACCAGAGCCACGCCGAGCTCCTGCTCGTCCTGGCTAAGCACCGACAAGCTCGAAGCCAGGGGATTGAGCATCAGTTGATCGACCTCCAGGCCGCAGCGACGCACGCATTTGATGATGTTCTCGGCGGCACTCTGCGCCCCAGTGACGATATGCACCTTGGCCTCCAGCCGGATACCGCTCATGCCTATGGGCTCGCGAACATCCTGACCGTCGATCACAAACTCCTGCGGCTCCACCAACAGCAGGCGCTGATCGGTCGAGATATTGACGGCCTTGGCCGTCTCAATCACGCGCGCTACATCGGCGGGTGTAACTTCCTTGTCTTTGACGGCCACCATGCCGCTGGAGTTCATACCGCGGATATGACTGCCGGTGATGCCTGTGTAGACACGACTGATCTTGCAATCGGCCATCAGCTCGGCCTCTTTGAGCGCCTGCTGGATGCTCTGCACCGTGGCGTCGATGTTGACCACGACACCCCGCTTGAGCCCATTACTGGCGGCCACGCCCAGGCCAGCCAGCTTGAGCTCACCAGCGGCCATGACCTCGGCCACCACCACCATGACCTTGCTGGTCCCGATGTCCAGGCCCACCACCAGATCTTTGTATTCCTTGGCCATAAAGTTACCTCGTCGTCTTGTTTGCCAGATCCGATCCCCCCGTGGAGACTCCGTACAGGCGCAATGCATAACCATTGGGGTAGCGCAGGTCCGCCGATTCGATGCCGCGGCCAAAGCGCGAGGCGGTTGGCACAACGGTCGCCACGAATCGCTCCACACGCGCCACGATGTCCTGTATCGGACCGGGCCCGATTTCGATCAGAGCCCCGCTCTCCAGGCGGGCGCGCCAGCCGCCGCGGCTGCTCAGTTCGAGTTGGATCAGCGCATCGTCGAGCCTCTCGAAAACCGGTGACAGCCGGCGGTAAGCTTCGAGCACCTGCACCGACTGGGCCGGCGGGCCGATCAAGCGCGGCAACTTCTCGGCCTCGATATCACCCTGATTGACCTCGAAAATCTCGCCCTGGCGGTTGACCAGCCGCACCTCCTCGTCGCTGCCCCAAACCGCCACCGCCTCGTGTTCTTCGATACGCACCCGCAGCCGGTCAGGAAACTCGCGCCGCACCACCGCCAGACGCACCCAGGGAATGGACTCAAAAGCTGCTTTGGCTTGCGCCAAGTCCAAACTGAAAAAATTGCCGCTGAGTTTGGGTGCCACGTTGGCGCGCAAGGTCACTGCGTTGTTGTGCTGCAATTCGTTTTCAATGCGGATGGCCGTCAAGCCAAACAAGGGCTGGCGCAGCAGCCACATCATCACCAGGGTCAGCACGGCCACGGCAAAGAGCGCCAACAAAACGGCCGTCAGAGCATTCATCAAGCGAATATCCAGCGGCGTGTGCGTCATGCCACGCTCCCGGTGTGGTCCAGACGGGCCAAGGCCAGCACCTCCAGGCACAGATCCTCATAAGACAGACCGGCCGCCCGCGCTGACATCGGTACCAGCGAATGGCCCGTCATGCCTGGCGATGTGTTGATCTCCAGCAAATAAGGCTTACGGCTGATCGCATCGATCATCACATCAGCCCGCGCCCAACCCCGGCAATTGAGACTGTGGAAGGCCCGTAACACCAGATCCGAAATCAGCCGCTCCTCGCTGACCGGCAGTCCGCTGGGAACCCAATAGCGAACCTCGTCCGTGAAATACTTGTGCTGGTAGTCGTAGTTGCCATCAGGGGCTACGATGCGAATCAGCGGCAGGGTGCGGGCCGGGTCACCGCAGCCGAGTACCGGCACGGTGACTTCCTCCCCGGCGATGAACTGCTCACACAGGACATCGGCATCGAGCGTCGCCGCACGCTCCACCGCCTCGGCCAGGCCAGCCGCCTCGGTAACCCGGGTCAGGCCCAGGGAAGACCCTTCGCGCGAAGGCTTGACGATCAAGGGCAGGCCCAGCTTGTCGACCACGGCCCGCAAGTCGGCAGCGTTGTACTGGCCACGGCGCAGCAGCACATGCTCCGGCGTGGGTAGTCCCTCCCATTGCCACAAACGCTTGGTCATGACTTTATCGATGGCCAGGCTCGAGGCCATCACGCCCGATCCGGTATAGGGCAGACCCAAGAGCTCAAGCGCCCCCTGAACGGTGCCATCCTCACCATAGCGGCCGTGCAAAGCAATGAAGCAGCGCTCAAAGCCTTCGGTTTTGAGTGCGCACAGAGGCTGCTGCGCCGGGTCGAAGGCATGGGCATCAACGCCACGGGCCTGCAAGGCCTGCAGCACACCTTGACCGGACATGAGGGAAATCTCGCGCTCGGCCGAGCGTCCGCCCATCAGGACGGCCACCTTGCCCATGCGCTGTGCCTCGGCTGTCATGCCGCCGCCCCCGCCATATCCATCACCCGCGCCGGCACTTGCCCAATCGAGCCGGCTCCCATGCAAAGCACCACATCACCATCGCGGGCGCTCTCAACGATAGCCCTCGGCAGGTCCTCGATCGCCTCGACGAAGACCGGCTGCACCCGATCGGCCAGACGCAGGGCTCGCATCAGCGCGCGACCGTCGGCCCCAACCACCGGCGCTTCGCCAGCCGCATAGACCTCGGTGAGCAGCACCGCATCGGCCTGCGCAATGACCTTGACGAAATCCTCAAAGCAATCCCGAGTACGGCTGTAGCGATGCGGCTGGAACGCCAGGACCAGACGCCGCCCCGGAAAGGCGCCGCGCGCAGCGGCCAGCGTGGCCGCCATCTCCACCGGGTGGTGGCCGTAATCGTCGATGACGGTAAAGCGCCCACCGGCTGACAGAGCCGCATCGCCATAGCGCTGAAAGCGCCGGCCCACACCACGAAACTCGGCCAAGGCCTTGAGCACCGCCGCATCGGGCACATCGAGCTCCACAGCAATGGCAATGGCCGCCAGCGCGTTGAGCACATTGTGATGCCCTGGCAAATTGAGCACCACCTGCAAGTCTGGCAGCGTCACGCCGTTACGCCTCTGCACGGTGAAATGCATCTGCCCCTGCACATGGGTAAGGCCGGTGGCCCGCACCTGGGCGTGCTCGCCCAGCCCATAGCTGGTCACTGGGCGCGAAAGACGGCCAACGATGTCGCGCACGCCCGGATCGTCGGTGCACAGGACAGCGGCCCCATAGAAAGGCATGCGGTGCAGAAAATCGACAAAGGCCGACTTCAGGCGTTCCAGGTCATGGCCATAAGTCTCCATGTGGTCGGCGTCGATGTTGGTGACCACCGCCATCACCGGCAGCAGGTTGAGGAAGGAGGCGTCGGACTCGTCGGCCTCGACGACGATGTAGTCACCGGCGCCGAGCTTGGCATTGGCCCCCGCGCTATTGAGGCGCCCGCCGATGACAAAGGTCGGATCGAGCCCCCCCTCGGCCAGTACACTGGCCACCAAGCTGGTGGTGGTGGTCTTGCCGTGCGTCCCGGCAATCGCAATACCGCGCTTGAGTCGCATCAGCTCGGCCAGCATGAGCGCGCGCGGCACCACCGGGATGCGCCGAGCTCGCGCCTGCACCACCTCGGGGTTGTCGGGCTGGACGGCGGTGGAAGTGACTACCGCGTCAACCCGATCCAGGTGCGATGCGTCGTGGCCGACAAAAGTGCGTATGCCCAGGCCAGCCAGTCGGCGCAGGGTGGGGCTGTCGGACAGGTCGGAACCGGAAATCTGGTAGCCCTGGTTGTGCAAGACCTCCGCAATGCCCGACATGCCCGAGCCACCCAAGCCGATGAAATGAATGCGCTGGACCGCGTGCTTCATGGCGCAAGCTCCTCGCAGGCTTGCACCATCAATTCGGTGGCCTGTGTCTGAGCCAGCGCATGGGCGGCCTGGGCCCGGGCCAGAAGCTCGGCGCGATCGAGTTGCCCGATCCGCTCGGCCAGGGCCTGGGGCGAGAGTTCGCCTTGCGGCAGCAACCAGCCTGCCCCCGCGTCGCTCAGATAGCGTGCGTTGCGGCTCTGATGGTCGTCCACGGCATGAGGAAACGGCACCAGGATGGCGGCGGCACCGACCGCGGCCAGTTCAGTGACGGTGGAGGCGCCGGCACGGCAAATCACCAGATCGGCCTGAGCGAAGGCCGTGGCCGTGTTCTCGATGAAGGCGGTCAATTCAGCCTGCACGCCGGCGCGGTCATAGGCGACCTGCAGGGCCTGCAGCTGACGCGCGCCGCTTTGGTGCAACACGCGAGGACGCGCGTCGGCGGGTATCAGGGCCAGGGCCTGCGGCACCACCTCATTGAGAGCCCGAGCGCCCAGACTGCCGCCCACCACCAGCAAGCGAAGCGGGCCCTGCCGACCGGCAAAACGCTGCGCCGGCGTCGGCTGCTCGGTGAAGGCCGGGCGCAGCGGGTTGCCTATGCATTGGGCCGTCTTGAGCACGCCGGGGAAAGCGGTGTAGACCCGGTCGGCCACCTCGGCCAGGACCCGATTGGCCAGCCCGGCCACCGAATTTTGTTCATGCAAGATGAGCGGGCGGCCCAGCAACACACCCATCATGCCGCCCGGGAAAGTGATGTAACCGCCCAGACCGACCACTACATCGGGCCGAACGCGGCGCAGCACCGCCACGCTCTGCCAAAAGGCACGCAGCAGGCTCAGGGGCAGCATGAGCGCCGTCAACAAACCTTTGCCACGCAGCCCACCGAAATCGAGCGCCTCAAAAGGCAGTCCGCGCTCGGGCACCAGCTGGCTTTCCATGCTTGGGCGCTCGGGCGAACCCCGTCCACCGAGCCAGTGCACGCGCCATCCGCGCGCCTGCAGAGCCTGCGCCAGCGCCAGTCCGGGGAAGATATGTCCCCCGGTGCCGCCAGCCATGACCAAAGCGCAGGGGCTGCCGTTCTTCATGTCCGCCCCCCTCGCATCAAGATGCGATTCTCGTGATCGACGCGCAGCACCACCGCCAGGGCCAACAAGTTGAGCATGATGGCCGAGCCCCCGTAACTCATCAGCGGCAGGGTCAGACCTTTGGTAGGCAAGGCACCCAGATTGACCCCGACGTTGATCAGCGCCTGAAAGCCTATCCAAACGCCCACGCCTTGCGCCACCAGACCGGCGAAGAGCCGGTCCATGGCAATGGCCTGCCGGCCGATGTGCATGATGCGTCGGATCATCCAGAGGAACAGGCTGATAACCAGCAGCACGCCCACCAGCCCCAATTCCTCGCCGATGACCGCCAGCAGAAAATCGGTATGGGCTTCTGGCAGCCAGTGCAGCTTCTCGATGCTGCCGCCCAACCCCACGCCGGTGAACTCGCCGCGCCCAAAAGCGATCAGGGCATGCGAGAGCTGATACCCCTTGCGCACCGCGTTGTCGGGCGACCAGGGATCGAGGTAGGCAAAGATACGCTCGCGCCGCCATTCGCTGCTCCAGATCATGATGGCAAAAGCCAGGGCCACGATGGCCGCCATGAAAAAGAACATGCGCGCGTTGACCCCTCCAAGGAAGAGGATGCCCATGGCAATGACCACGATGACCAAAAAAGCGCCCATATCCGGCTCGGCCAACAGCAGTGAGCCCACCACCGCGAGGGCCGCCCCCATGGGCAATACAGCTCGGAAGAAGCGCTCCTTGACCTCCATCTTGCGCACCATGTAGTCGGCGGCGTAGATCAGCACCGCAAACTTGGCCAGCTCCGAGGGCTGGAAATTGAGAAAGCCCAATGGAATCCAGCGGCGCGCGCCATTGACCTCACGACCGATAAAAGGCACGAGCACGACGACCAGCAAAGCCAGCGCGGCGATGAACAGCCAGGGGGCACACTTTTCCCAGGTGGCCATCGGCACCTGAAAGGCCAACACCGCCACCACCAAGCCCACGAGCAGAGAGAAAGCATGACGGATCAGGTAGTGCGTGCTTTCAATACGCGCAAAACGCGGGTTGTCAGGCATGGCCACCGAGGCCGAATACACCATCACCAAGCCCCAAAGCAGCAAAGTCATAGTGACGAAAACCAAAGCCTGATCAAAACCGAGCAGCCGCACCGGCGACTGCGGCCCGAGCATGCGGCGCGGCGCACCGGTGCGCACCGGAAGAGCGGGCGACGACGCAGCCTCCCAGGACCCCCATCCATCGCGCAAACGGTCGACCCAGGCCCGGCTCACAGCATCACCCCCTGTTCCTGGGCCAGATCGCGAACCGCTTGGCAAAACACCTCGGCGCGGTGCTTGTAGTCACGGAACATGTCAAAGCTGGCGCAAGCGGGCGACAAGAGCACCGCATCGCCGGTCTGGGCCAGGCCGAAGGACTGCCGTACGGCTTCGGTCATATCGGTGGCCCGATACAAAGGCACTGCGGTCGATGTGAGCACCTCTTGCAGCAAAGGTGCATCGCGGCCGATGAGCACCACCGCACGCGCATGGGCGGCCACCGGTTCGGCCAGCGCAGAAAAATCCTGTCCCTTGCCCTGGCCACCCAGAATAAGCACCAAAGATCGTTCGGCCCCTAAGCCGCGCAGGGCGGCAGCAGTGGCACCCACATTGGTGCCCTTGCTGTCGTCAAAGAACTCGATGCCCTCGATCACACCGATCGGCTCGACCCGATGCGGCTCGCCACGGTACTCCCGCAGTTCGTGCAGCATCGGCGCCAGAGCGCAGCCAGTGACGCTGGCCAGCGCCAGCGCGGCCAGAGCGTTGCAGGCATTGTGGCGGCCGCGGATACGCAGGGCCTCGACCGGCATGAGGCGCTGAATGTGGACGGGCTCGTCCTCGTCCTTGCGCCGCTTGATCGTCTGGTCGGCCGGCGCCGCACGGACCAGCCAGGTCATCCCCCCCACCTGCTCGAGCCCCCAATCGCCCGGACGGGTGGGCAGGTCGGTGCCAAAGGTCTGGTAAGAGCGGGCAAGAGCCGGCCGCGACTTGCCTCTGGCCTGCGTCTGCGGCCGCTGGGCCATGACCCGGGAATCGTCCCGGTTGAGAACCATCAGACCGCTCGGCCCATAGATACGGGCCTTGTCGTCGGCGTACGCCTGCATCGAACCGTGCCAATCCAGATGGTCCTCTGAAAGATTGAGCACGGTAGCCGCATCGGGCTCGAAGTCGTCTACGTCATGGAGCTGAAAACTGGAGAGCTCGAGCACCCAGACCTGCGGGCGCTGGCCAGCCTCCAGACAGTCCGTGAGCGTGTCCAGCAGGGTCGGGCCGATATTGCCAGCCACCGCCACCTTGCGACCGGCCCGCGCGATCAGGCGAGCGGTCAGTGAAGTCACCGTGGTCTTGCCGTTGGTGCCGGTGATCGCCAGCACGCAGGGTCGGTAACCCCTGTGCTGGGACACGGCCGGAGGCACAAAAACCGGTTCTCGATCATCAGGATCGTCCGCCACCACGTCGGGCCGTGCCTGGGCCGGCAAGTCATCGGCCAGGGTCGACACCGTAAGCACTTCATCGGGCTGCACGGACTCCAATGGCCCGGAGGCCAGCTCGGTCTCCTGGGCTAACTCGCGCAGCGCCGCGGCAAACAAAGTCAGTTCATTGCCCACATGCAGGCCCAGGGCACGTGCTGCCTCCACCACCGGTGCCACCTCAGCGGGCGCGAGTCCCGGGCTCTTGAAGACCGCCTGCTGGCCCTGCACCCACTCGGCACTGAAGGGCCCGCTGATAAAACGTGCCTGCGGACAGGCCAACTCCAAGGCGGCCCTTTGCGGCGCTTGCTCGCGCGTATCGGCCACCGTCACCCGGGCACCGCAGCGCACGCACCAGCGCGCCATCGCCAGACCCGACAGACCCAGGCCCAGCACCAGCACCGATTGATCGCGCAGACTCTTCATCGCAGTTTGAGGGTAGACAGGCCTACCAGGCACAGCAACATGGTGACGATCCAGAAGCGCACCACCACCTGGGTCTCGGTCCAGCCGCTTTTCTCGAAGTGGTGATGCAGCGGGGCCATCTTCAGAATGCGACGCCCCTGGCCGTATTTGCGCTTGGTGTACTTAAAGTAAGTCACCTGCGCCATCACCGACAGCGCTTCGACGACGAAGATGCCGCCCATGATGGCCAGCACGATTTCCTGCCGCACGATGATGGCAATCGTGCCCAGCGCCGCGCCGAGCGCCAGCGCCCCGACATCACCCATGAAAACCTGCGCCGGATGCGCGTTGAACCATAAAAAGGCCAGCCCGGCTCCGGCCATGGCGGCGCAAAAAATAAGCAGCTCGCCCGAGCCGGGAATGTGAGGCAGGAAGAGGTATTTGGAATAGATGGCGCTGCCGGTCACATAGGCAAAAACACCGAGTGCCGAACCCACCATCACCACCGGCATGATGGCCAGTCCATCCAGACCGTCGGTCAGATTGACCGCATTGCTCGAGCCAACGATAACCAGATAAGTCAGGATGACAAAACCGAACACACCCAGCGGATAGCTGATCTCCTTGAAAAAGGGCACCATCAGACCGGCCTTGGGCGGCAGATCGACATCAAAGCCCGATTGCACCCAATTGAGAAAGAGTTCGAACACCCGCGTGTTGGAGCTCTCGGAAATACTGAAGACCAAATACAGCGCGGCCACCAGACCGATCACCGACTGCCAAAAATACTTTTCCCACGAACGCATTCCCTCGGGATCCTTGCGAACCACCTTGCGCCAGTCGTCCACCCAACCAATTGCGCCAAAGCCCAGGGTCACCAGCAAGACGATCCAGACAAAGCGGTTGGACCATTCAAACCACAGCAGCGTCGAGATGGCGATGGACAGCAGCACCAATACCCCACCCATGGTGGGCGTGCCACTCTTGGCCAAATGAGCCTGCAAGCCATAACCACGAACCGGTTGGCCGATCTTGAGCGCGGTCAGCCGGGCGATCACCCAAGGGCCGGCCACCAGCCCGATGAGCAGCGCGGTCATAGCCGCCATGACCGCGCGAAAGGTCAAGTACTGAAACACCCTGAAAAACCCCAACTCGGGCGACAGGCTCTGTAGCCACTGGGCCAACCAGATCAGCATAGGGTCTCCTTGGCCGTCGGCTGCACGGCTTGCGCCGCGATGGCCTGCACTGCTCTTTCCATACGCATGAAGCGCGAACCCTTGACCAGCACACTGGCCAGACCGGCGGGCAAGGGCCCGAGGGCCGCCACCAGATCCTCAACGCGCTCGAAATGACGCGCACCGGCAAAAGACTCAGCAGCCTGTCGCATCAGAGGACCAGTGCACCACAGGTATTCGATACCCCGTTCCTGGGCGTACGCACCCACCTCGGCATGAAACTCGCCGCCGCGCTCACCGACCTCGCCCATATCCCCGAGCACCAGCAGACGAGGGCCGGGCAGACCCTGTAGCACCTCGACAGCAGCCCGCACCGAATCGGGATTGGCGTTGTAGCTGTCATCGACCAGATACAAGGACTGCGCCCCTGGCAGTTCCAGGGTCAGCGTGCGCGAACGCCCCTGCACGGGCTCGAAAGCGGACAAGCCCTGCGCAATAGCGTCCAGGGGCACACCGGCTGACATCGCACAAGCTGCGGCAGCCAAAGCGTTTTTGATGTTGTGGCGGCCAGCCAGCTTCAAATCAAAGGACAGCGGCCCCTGTGGCGTGCGGGCCAACACCCGCCAACCGGCGCCCACAGCGTGGACCTGCTCGGCCGCCAGATCGGCTCTGCATTGAGCCGCATCATCGAGGCTGAAGGTCAGGGTAGGTCTGGAGCCAGCCGCCGCACGCCAAAGCGTTGTGTAGGACTCGTCGGCGGGAAACACGGCCACGCCATCGGGCGGCAGGCTCTCAATCACCGAACCGTTTTCGCGCGCCACAGCTTCCACCGAGGCCATGAACTCCTGGTGCTCGCGCTGGGCGTTATTGACCAGCGCCACGGTGGGCCGAGCCATGCGGGCTAACTGCGCAATCTCGCCCGGATGATTCATGCCCAGCTCAAGCACGGCCATACGATGACTGCGGCGCAGGCGCAACAAGGTCAGCGGCACGCCGATGTCGTTGTTGAAATTGCCCTGGGTGGCCAGGCACTGCTGGCCCAGATGGGCCTGCAAAATGGCCGCGATCATTTGCGTCACCGTGGTCTTTCCGTTGCTGCCGGTCACGGCAATCAACGGCCCCTGCAGCACACCCCGCCAGCCAGCGGCCAATTGGCCCAGCGCCCGCCGGCTGTCGCTCACTTCCAGCCCCGACAAGCCGGCCCGCGCCAGCCCCTCCTCGGCCAGCGCCGCGACGGCACCAGCCTCTGCGGCCTGACGTAAGAAGGCATGACCGTCAAAACGCTCGCCACGCAGGGCGACGAACAGATCGCCCGCTTGCAGGCTGCGGCTGTCGCTGTGCACCCGCTCCACCTGCAGTGCCGCATCACCAATCAGACGAGCTCCGGGAAGCCACTGCAGAGCCTGCGCCAAGGTCATCATGCGGTCACCTCCGTCCGGCTCCTGCGCAGGACCAGGGCACGATGGGCCACCTCGCGATCGGAAAACGGCCGACGCTCGCCCGCAATCTCCTGATAGTCCTCGTGGCCCTTGCCGGCCACCAGCACCACATCGGCCACGTCCGCCTGGGTGACCGCCAGCCTGATTGCGCACTCGCGGTCTTCCTCGAGAACCGCTTGCCCCGCGCCAAGATTGGTCATCATGTCCCGCAAAATGGCAGCTGGCACCTCATGACGCGGGTTGTCGCTGGTGAACACCCGGTGATGTGCCAGGCGCCGAGCCACATCGGCCATCAAAGGCCGCTTGAGCCGATCGCGATCGCCCCCGCAGCCGATCACCACCCACAAGCGGCCCCGGCGATCCTCGGCCACCGGACCGAGCGCCAGCAACACCTGCTCGAGCGCATCGGGGGTATGGGCGTAGTCCACCACCACCATCGGTTCACCGGCACCGCCAACGGACTCCATGCGGCCGGGCACCGCACTGAGCCCGGCACAGGCCGCAACGGCCTGATCCAGGCTCAGGCCCACACTGCGCAGACCGGCGATCACACCCAAGACATTGCTGATGTTGTAGACGCCCAGCGCGGGTACCCGCAGCGATCGCACCTGCTCGGCCTCGCAGACTTCGAACACCGTACCTGCATCGACCGTGCGCCAAGCTTGAGCGCGCAGGCGCGCGGGCCCCTGGAGCGATACCGTCCACACATCCAGGCCCGGGCGGGCGGTCAGTTGCGCGGCCAGTTCAGCGCCTTTGGGGTCGTCGATATTGAGCACCGCCGCTCGCAATCCGGGCCAGTCAAACAGGCGCGCCTTGGCCTGCCAATAGGCGTGCATGGTGCCGTGGTAATCCAAGTGGTCTTGCGTGAAATTGGTCAAAAGCGCTGTGTGTATGCGCAGCCCCTCCAAGCGTGACTCGGCCAAGCCAATCGAAGAAGCCTCGATCGCACAGGCTTGACGACCCTCGTCCACCCATTGCCGCAGGTGCTGCTGCAGCAGCACCGGATCGGGGGTGGTCAGCCCGTGGGCTCGCAGTTGTCCGGGCTCGCCCAGCCCCAATGTGCCCACCAGGGCGCAGGGCCGGCCGGCCGCGCCGAGCGCCTGTGCCAGCCACCAGGCGGTCGAGGTCTTGCCGTTGGTGCCCGTGACAGCCAACACCTGCATTTGCGCGCTCGGGTGCGCAAAAAAGGCTGCCGCCACCTCAGAGGCAACTGCCTTGAGGCCCGCGTAGCTGGCGATGCGCGCGTCCTCAAGGTCCAGGCCCAGGGATGCGCTGCCCTCATGCTCGATCAGGCAGGCACATGCGCCGGCCTGCAGGGCCGCCGATACAAAACGACGACCATCAGAGGCCGCACCGGGCCAGGCCAGAAAAGCTTCACCGGGACGCAAGCGGCGGCTGTCAGCGTGCAGGCCCTGGGCGCCGCGCTCGCGCAGCCAACGCACCACCTGCTCCGGCGACTGAAGGCGGGTGCTCAAAACGACTCCTGCACTGACTTGGCCATGATCTGCGGCTTGACCGACAGGTCGGGCGGCAGGCCCATCATGCGCAGCGTCTGCTGCACCGTCTCGGCAAACACCGGTGCGGCTACCTCGCCGCCGTAATAGCGGCCGGCGCTGGGCTCATCAATCATCACGGCCACCACGATGCGCGGCGCATCGACCGGAGCCAATCCGACAAAAAATCCACGGTATTTTTTGTCAGCATAGCCCTTGCCCTCCTGCTTGCGGGCCGTTCCGGTCTTGCCACCGACCGAATAGCCGATGGTCTGCGCCTTCAGAGCGGTGCCGCCGGGTTGCGTGGCCATTTGCATCATCTGGCGCATGGCTATCGCATTTTTTTCGTTGAACACCCGAACCCCAGCGGCTGGCTCGTCGGTCTTAAGCAGACTCACGGGCACCAGGTCGCCATCGCGTGCAAAGACGGTGTAGGCGTGGGCCAGCTGAAACAGGGACACCGATAGACCGTAGCCATAGCTCATGGTGGCCTGTTCGATCGGTCGCCAAGTCTTGTAGGGCCGCAGCTTGCCGCTGACGGCGCCCGGAAACGGAATCTGCGGCTTCTGTCCGAAACCAGCCCGGGCGTAGAACTCCCACATCTCGCGCGGCTGCATTTGCATGGCCATCTTGACCGTGCCCACATTGCTTGACTTCTGAATCACCTGAGCCACAGTCAGCAATCCGTTGGGATGGGTGTCGCTGATGGTCACACCGCCGAGCATCATGCGCCCGGGGGACGTATCGATCGGGGTGTCGGCACGCACAAGGCCCTTTTCCAGGGCCGCGGCCACCGCAAAGGGCTTGACCGTCGAGCCAGGCTCAAAGGTGTCGGTCAGGGCGCGGTTGCGCAGCTGCGCGCCACTGAGATGCACCCGCCGATCCGGGATGTAGCTCGGGTAGTTGGCCAGGGCCAGCACCTCGCCGGTGCGTGTATCGAGGACCACCACACTGCCCGCCTTGGCCTTGTGTTCATGGACTGCATCGCGCAGCTTCTGGTAGGCGAAGAACTGCACCTTCGAGTCGATGGACAGCTGTAGATCGCGGCCATCGACAGGCGGTCTCTGCTCACCGACATCCTCGACCACCCGACCGAAGCGGTCCTTGATCACGCGCCGCGAGCCAGCCTGACCGGCGAGCTGCTTGTCGAAAGCCAGCTCCACGCCCTCTTGCCCGATGTTCTCCACATTGGCAAAACCCACCACATGTGCAGCGGCCTCCCCATCGGGGTACATCCGCTTGTAGCCGCTACGCTGGTACAGGCCCTTGATGCCCAGCTCGGCCACCTTGCGCGCCACCGCATCGTCCACCTGGCGCTTGACCCAGACGAAGGTTTTGTCCTCGTTGAAGAGCCGTTGCTTGAGATCAGCCAGAGGAATCTCCAGCAGGCGTGAAAGCTCGGCCAACTGCGCCGGTGTGGCCTGGACGTCCTCGGGGATAGCCCACAAGCTTGGGGCAGGCACGTTGTAGGCCAGCACCAGGCCGTTGCGGTCCATGATGCGACCACGGCTGGCCGGCAGCTCCAGCGTGCGGGCAAAGCGCACCTCGCCCTGCTTTTGGAAAAAGTCGTTTTCGATCACCTGAACATAAACCGCACGTCCGGCCAGACCCGCAAAGGCCAGGGCAATGACAGCCACCACAAACTTGCTGCGCCAGACCGGCGTGCGGCTGGCGAGCAGCGGGCTGGCGCTGTAGCGCACGCTGCGGCTCATGGGGCGCTCCCGGGGGTCGCCGGAGCCACCGTGACATACTGCGTGATCGCCGGGGTGACCGTGCGCATCTGCATTTTTTCCTTGGCCAGCCGCTCCACGCGCAAGGGGGTGGCCTGAGCGCGCTTTTCGGCCTGCAGCCGCTCGTGCTCGACCTCGAGCTTGCGCGTCTGCGCAGCGGCCCGCTCGAGCGCCACATAGAGGCGACGCGACTCGTACTGCACATGCACCAGATACAAGGCGTGCGCCAGCACCGCCAACACCAGCAGCAGATTCAGACGCATCAGGGCGCCTCCGTGCGTTGGGCCACCCGCATCACAGCACTGCGCGCGCGGGGGTTGACGGCCAGCTCGGCTTGCGAGGGCATCACACGGCCGCACAACTTCAAGCGCACAGGTTCGGCCGCAGCCATGGGCACACGGCGGTCATAGACCTGGCGAGCCTGATGCGCCATGAACTGCTTGACGATGCGGTCCTCGAGCGAATGGAAACTGATCACGACCAAACGACCCTGGGGTCTTAAAACCTTCAACGATGCCTCTAGCGCCTGCCGTAACTCTTCCAGCTCGGCGTTGATGAAAATCCGAAAAGCCTGAAACGTCCGCGTGGCCGGGTCCTTGCCGGGCTCACGGGTCTTGACCGCGCCAGCCACGATCTGGGCCAGCTCGGCAGTGCGGGCCAAAGGGCCGTGCTCGCGCCGGCGGCGATCAATCGCCTTTGCAATCGACCCAGCAAACCGTTCTTCGCCGTAATCACGAATCACCTCGGCCATCTCGTGCACGCTGGCCTGGGCCAGCCAATCGGCCACGCTGCGACCGCGCGAGGGGTCCATGCGCATATCCAGCGGACCGTCGTGGCGAAAGGAAAAGCCGCGTTGGGGATCGTCGATTTGCGGCGAACTCACGCCCAGATCCATCAAGAGGCCATCGACGCTGGCGGGCTCCAGGGCAGCGATCTGCGCGAAGCCCTGATGACGAATGGAAAATCGCGCATCGCTGGCGGCTAAGGTTTGGGCCGCCTCGATGGCCTGCGGGTCCTTGTCGAAAGCCAACAACCGCCCTTGGGGTCCCAAAGCCTTCAGGATGGCACGTGCATGACCGCCGCGTCCGAAGGTCGCATCGACATAGCAAGCCGAAGACTGCACCTGCAAGGCTGCGACCGCCTCGCTGAGCAAAACGGTGTGATGTTCCCATGTGTTCGGCACCACTGCGTCTTCAGAACGAGAAATCTCTGAAGACATCGGGCATCTGGCCCTTCATCTGCTCGGCCTCTTGCGCAGCATAGGTGGCTGCATCCCACAGCTCGAAGTGCGCGCCCATGCCCAGTAACACCGACTCGCGGCTGAGGCCGGCCGCCTGCCGCAGCTCGGGCGATACCAGCACGCGGCCGCTGGCATCCATCTCCACATCCATCGCATTACCCAGGAAGATGCGCTTCCACCACTGTGCCTGCATGGGCAGCGCGGCGATGCGATCGCGGAACTTCTCCCACTCATTGCGAGGAAAGACCATCAGGCAGCCGTGCGGGTGCTTGGTGATGGTCAACTGGCCCGCGGCCATGGCCAGCAACACGTCACGATGCCGCGTGGGCACAGCCAGCCTGCCCTTGCCGTCGAGAACGATGGACGATGCGCCCTGAAACACCACTGCAGCCCCTGAAAATGTGGCTTTCACCACAAAAATGCACTTTTCCCCACTTTATCAGGAAATAAGAACACTTCAAGAGGCCGCGCAACAAAATTTTTCTAATGAAATCAAGCACTTAGGACCGATTCCCGAATATTTCTGGAATACAAAATCCATTCAGAATGAAGCACTTAGCTTATGCACTGAAAGTGCTTTATGAGCCCAGACCCTTCTTCCAGGAGGGGTCAAGGGCCGGCTACACGGCAGCGCCCCAAAAAACAGGCCCCTCCATGGGGCCTGGCACGGCGAAGCATCGGCGCGTTCAATCGCCAAACATCTTCTGCTTGAGTTCGCGTCGCTGCTGCGCCTCCAGAGAGAGGCTGGCCGTCGGCCGTGCGATCAGACGCGCCACGCCTATGGGCTCTCCGGTCTCGTCGCAATAGCCGTAGTCACCCGCATCGATGCGGGCGATCGACTGCTCGATCTTCTTGAGAAGCTTACGCTCACGGTCGCGGGTGCGCAGCTCCAGTGCGTGTTCCTCTTCGATGGTGGCGCGATCGGCCGGGTCGGGAACGACCACGGTGTCCTCGCGCAGATGTTCGGTGGTTTCTCCAGCGCTGTTGTGAATGTCCTGTTTGAGCTTGAGCAACTTCAGGCGAAAGAAAGCCAGTTGGGCATCGTTCATGTACTCACCGTCCGGCATGGACTTGACTTCATCGTCAGACAGATCTTCGGGGCGTTTGGTCTTCCAGTTATTGGCCAATTTAGGGTCCTTGCGTATGACCGCCGCCGATGGCGGCGGGACAATGGCGCGTTCAGTGGCCGACATGTAACTGGCTTTGGCAGCATCAGGTGCATGAGTTGGAGCCACCGGCGCCGGGGCAGCCGCTGAAGCGGCCGCCCTGGTCTTGCGACTTGTTGAAGAAGCAGCCATCTGCACCACCGAACCGGGTACCAGCACCGGCTTGGGCGTCGGTAGCGCCTGGGGCGCCGCCTCGAGCTTGGATGCGGCCTTGATCGGGGGTTTGGCTGCGGGTTTGCTAGGTGCTTTAACTGCAGGTTTAGCTGCAGGTTTAGCTGCGGGTTTCACTGCAGGTTTGGCTGCAGGTTTCGCTGTCGGTTTCTTGATCTGATGCGCCTTGGGCTTGGCTTTGGCGGCCGGCTTGGCTTTGGCAGCCGGTTTAGCTATGGCCTTCGACTTGGCAGCCGTCTTCGGCCTGGATCCCGCTT
>CAZCSD010000016.1:35412-36499 GCA_964501235.1 uncultured Polaromonas sp.
GCCGGTTTAGCTATGGCCTTCGACTTGGCAGCCGTCTTCGGCCTGGATCCCGCTTTGCTGGTGGGCTTGGCTACAGACTTCTTGACCGGCTTGGCCGCTGACTTGGCCACGGGCTTGGCTTTGGGTTTGGCCTTGACTGCCGGCTTGGCCTTGGCGACGGATTTGGCCGTCGCCTTGGATTTGGGCTTGACCGCCTTTGCCGCTTTTGGAGCCGCTTTCTTGGACGGTCGAGCTGCGGCGGCCGCGGGGTGGTCCGGCAGACCGTTTCGGCCGGAACGAGCGTCCGGCCTCTCGGATTGAACGGGAGCGATCAAGGGCAGTCTCCTGTGCGATCGGCCTGTGCGCGGCTGTGTTGCGGTTGCACAGGTCCTAAAGCGCGACCATAGGTCAGCGCCGGTCCAGGCAGACGATACCGCAGTTTTTGCTCATGCACGGCCAGCCTCTCTTTGTAGTGGTTTGCTTGCCTCCGCGACTGGGGTTTCCCCTGGGGCTCTCGGAACAAAGCCCCGAGATCAAGGGCACCCTCCGTCGCGGCGCGCGATTGTAGCGGCGAGATCGAAACTGTGGGGGCAGGGTCCGCACAGGAAGGTTTGCGGCGTCCCCGAGAACCCCAGCCCCAGGGGCGATCGGGGCCGACAGGCGGCACCCGGCTGCAAAACCGCTCAGCCCCCTACCACACTGCATTGACAGCCTGAGTCCGGGCTCAGACCAGGCACTGCTCGAGCCCCTGCATAAAGATGTCCCGCGGGAGGTCGATGCCGATGAAAACCATCTTGCTCTGGCGTATCTCCCCCTCGGCCCAGGCCGGCCCTAGGTCGCTGCCCATGAGCTGATGCACACCCTGAAAAATAACCTTGGACGCCGTACCGTCCATATGCAGAACACCCTTGTAGCGCAACATGCGCGGACCGTAGATGTTGACCACCGCGCCCAGAAAATCCTCGAGCTTGGCGGGATTGAAAGGCCGCTGCGCCCGGAAGACGAAGCTCTTTACATCATCGTCATGGTGATGATGGTGGGCATGCGAAGGATGGTCACAGGACTCGCCATGGTCGTGGTCGTGGTCGTGGTCGTGGTCGTGGTCGTG
>CAZCSD010000016.1:36599-44333 GCA_964501235.1 uncultured Polaromonas sp.
GGTCACAGGACTCGCCATGGTCGTGGTCGTGGTCGTGGTCGTGGTCGTGGTCGTGCGCGTCCTCCGATAGAAAGTTCGGATCGATATCGAGCTTGGCATTGAGATTGAAGCCACGCAAATCAAACACTTCTTGCACCGGCACCTGCCCGAAATGCACCGTGCGATGAGGCGCGCGGGGATTCATATGCCCGATCCGATGCTTGAGCGCCTCGAGCTCCTCGGCCGAGACGAGGTCACTCTTGCTGATGAAAATCTGATCGGCAAAACCAATTTGCCGCCTTGCCTCCTGCCGGTGGTTCAGCTGCGCTTGCGCATGCTTGGCATCGACCAGGGTGACGATGGCATCGAGCAAAAATTGCTCGGCGATTTCCTCGTCCATAAAAAAAGTTTGGGCCACCGGGCCCGGGTCGGCCAGGCCCGTGGTCTCCACCACCACCCGGTCAAAGTCCAGCAGACCCTGGCGGCGCTTGGCCCCAAGCAGTTGCAAGGTGGCGCGCAAGTCCTCACGGATGGTGCAACAGATACAGCCATTGCTCATCTGCACAATGGTCTCCTCGGTATCGCTCACCAGAATTTCGTTATCGATGTTTTCTTCTCCAAACTCGTTCTCGATGACGGCGATCTTGCGGCCGTGGGTCTCGGTCAGCACACGCTTGAGCAGCGTCGTCTTGCCCGAGCCTAAAAAACCGGTGAGGATGGTGACGGGGATGAGGCTCATGTCTGAATGGGAAAAACTTGAGAGGGATAACAGTTTAGTGGCCCGGGGCCTGAGAGGCTGACCTCAAGGCTTGCGCACCAGCACCAGGCCCTTGAGGTATTCGCCCTCTGGAAAACACACCGTCATAGGATGGTCGGGGGCTCCACCGAGCTTTTCGCTGATGAAGGCATCCACGCCGGCATCGATGCCGGCCGAAGCCACAATCTTGTGGAACAGATCGGCACTGATACCGCCCGAGCAGGAAAAAGTGAACAGCACGCCCCCGGGCTGCAGCAATTGCAGGGCCAATCGGTTGATGTCCTTGTAGGCCCGAGCCGCCCGCTCGGCGTGCGCTGAGGTGGGTGCAAACTTAGGCGGGTCCAGGATGATCGCGTCAAAGCGCCGGCCCTCCTGCAGAAATCGGCGCAGGCTGGCATTGACGTCAGCATCGCGCATTTCCGCACGAGACTCATCCAGACCATTGAGGCGTAGCTGCGCTCGCGCCTGCTCCAGCGCCGGCGCGGACGAGTCGATCGAGGTCACAAAGCCGGCGCCCCCGGCCAGGGCGGCGACGGTAAAGCCGCCGGTGTAGCTAAAGCAATTGAGCACTTGCGCAAAACGACGCTGCTCTGTCCACTGAAAAAAACGCTGACGATTGTCGCGCTGGTCCAGGTAAAAGCCGGTTTTGTGTCCGCGCGCAATATCCAGACCCAAGCGCCAGCCGTGTTCACGGATGATCAACTCCAGAGGCCCCTGGCCGGCCAACCAGCCGCTGGTCTCCGGCAAACCCTCGAGGGCACGGACGCTGCCGTCAGACCGCTCAAACAGCTTGCTCAGGCCGGTCTGCGCGAGCAGCACCTTGCACAAGGTCTGCTTAAAGCGCTCCGTGCCGCACGAGGTCATTTGAGCCACCAAGGTATCGCCGTATCGGTCAACCACCAGACCAGGCAGGCCATCGGACTCGCCGTGTATCAGGCGCATCGCATCGCTGTCGATGCGCCAGAGCTTGCGCGCCTCGATGGCCCGGGCCACACGCTCGGCGAAAAAGGCCTCATCGATGCGGGTAGATTCATCGAAGCTCCACGCGCGTGCACGGATGCGGGACTGGGGGCTGTAGGCCGCCCAGGCCAAAAAGCGCCCCTCGTGCGACTCGATTCGCACCGTCTCGCCACTGTCCGCGCTGCCCTTGGCCACCGCGCCATCGAAGATCCAAGGGTGGCCCTTGAGCAGGGACTTTTCCTTGCCCGGACGCAAGCGTATTGATTTCATACGCGAATTGTCGCCTCCCCCGAGCCCGCGAGGGCTGGCGCGCCAGAGTCCGCTTGAGACCCCGGTCGCGCCCGGGGTCGGCGATGCCTCAAGGGCTTGGCTTTTTCACGTGTGCGCGCGGATGCGCTGCGTCGTATACCTTGGCCAGATGCTGAAAATCCAGTCGCGTATAGACCTGCGTGGTGCTGATGTGGGCATGTCCAAGCAACTCCTGGACCGCGCGCAAATCCCCGCTGGACTGCAGCACATGGCTGGCAAAGGAATGCCGCAGCATGTGCGGATGCACCGGCGTGGCCAGTCCGGCCGCCAGCGACCGGCGTTTGAGCCGGGACTGCATCTGACGCGTCGACAGACGCCGCCCCTGCCGAGTGATGAAAAGCGCTGCACTGGGCGGTTCGACTGTCTGCGCCCAGTGCTGGCGCACCTGCAGCCAGGCTTGCAAGGCCTCAAGCGCCGGCCGGCCCACCGGCACGCTGCGGCGCTTGCCGCCCTTGCCCAGCACATGCGCCTGCCCCTCCTGCAGATCGATCCAGCCCCGGGCCTGATCACCGGGCTGTACATCGAGACAGGCCACCTCGGCGATGCGCAAACCGCAGCCGTAGAGAAGCTCGGTCAGACATTGGTCGCGCGCCTGCAACTGCGGCGAGGCGCCCTCATCGGCAAAGTCGGCCAGTTGTACCGCCTCCTCTACCCCCAAGGCCTTCGGCAAGGGCTTGGCGGCCTTGGGCGCGCGCACCCCGTCCACCGGATTGCTCGTTACCAGGCCTTCGCGGCCCAGCCATTTGAAAAACCCGCGCCAGCCCGAGAGGATAAGGGCGATGCCCCGACCGCTACGGCCGCGGCCGTGCATTTGAGCCACCCAGCGCCGCAGATGATGCGTGGCAATCTGCTCCAGGGCCAGCCCCTCACGCTGTGCCAGTTCCCGCAATTTTTGCAGGTCTAGCGCATAGAGGTCCTGGGTGCGCTGGGCCAAGCGCTTTTGCACCCGCACATAAGCGAGGTAGCGATCCACCAGAGATTGCGCGGGCGACGAGGCCAAGGGCGTCCTCGGCTCGCTCATGGTGACTCAGCCGGCACCGACCGCGTGCACCGCGGAACGCAGTCGCGACAGGGCGGCGCTGGCCAACTCGCCGATGCGCTGCAGGAAATCGGTGGCCATGTCACTCTGAAACCGCTCGCGGTCAGAGGAGGCCAACACCAGGGCTCCAAAGGCCTGAGGCGCAGCCCCGGCGCGCAAGGCAATGACGGCCATCGACTGCACCGTCGAGGCATCCGACAGCCAACGCACCGCCTCCATGCCGGTGTTGGGG
Source organism: uncultured Polaromonas sp. (assembly GCA_964501235.1). Classification (GTDB taxonomy): domain Bacteria; phylum Pseudomonadota; class Gammaproteobacteria; order Burkholderiales; family Burkholderiaceae_C; genus Polaromonas. The sequence continues at coordinate 39,876 of CAZCSD010000016.1, forward strand.
CCGCAGTACGGCCGCGTCAGGGACGAAGCAAAAGCCCGGGCCTCCTCACTCACGCCGAGCGCGAAGGGACGCTGTGCGTGCGCCGCATCTACCCCCCAGACCCGAATGGCCGCCTGCGGAATAAGAAATTGCTTTTGCAACTCGGCGGTCATGATCGCCGGAATATCCTCGGGCTGCGCGGCCAGCAAAAGCTGGCGCGTCCAGTTTTGCATTTTCTCGGCGATGGCGCTGTTGTCCTGGCCGTGCCGAACCATCTCGATGACCCGCTGCTCCAGCGCCTTGATCTTCTCGCGCAGCAATTGCGCCTGCCGCTCCTGCAGACTCACCGCGCGCTGGCCGTGGCCGCTGGAGAGTTGCACTGCCGCCAGCAAGGCGGCATTACGCTCAAAAAAATCTGGCGTGTTGACCAGAAAATTGGCGATTTCTTCTTCGGTGATCGGATGGACGCTGGCCGGGTCGATGGAAGTCATGGGCTCTGATTGTCTACGGTTTGGCCTGCGCGTCCAAGCGCCCGGAGCTCAGGGCGCATCGGGCAGGTCGATCTCGCCCTCAAAGACGCGCGTGGCCGGCCCACTCATGAAAACCGAAGCCATAGGGTCTGCCTGCCCCTGCCATTCGATGCGCAAGGGGCCGCCGCGGGTCTGCACCTGGACCACCGGATCGAGCAGGCCCTGCGCAATGCCGGCCACGACCGCTGCGCAAGCGCCGGTCCCGCAGGCCAGGGTCTCGCCGGCGCCGCGTTCGTAAACGCGAAGACGCAGCCGGTCGCGGCCCACGGGCTGCGCAAAACCGACATTGACCCGCTGGGCAAAGCGAGGGTGAGCCTCGATCAGAGGGCCCCACTGGAGGACCGGCGCGGTATCGATATCCTCGACCCACAACACCGCGTGTGGATTGCCCATAGACAGCACCGCCACCCGCGTCCAACCCGCATCGCCCAGGTCCAGCGGCCAGGCGTTCATACCGGCAGCGCGGACTGGCTGCAACTGCGCTGCATTGAAAGGCACGCGCGCCTCCTCGAACACCGGCGCCCCCATGTCCACACGCACCCAGCCGTCGGGCTGTAGGTGCAACTCGAGCAAACGGTTGAGTGTCTGCACCCGGATCACATCGCGGTCGGTCAAGCCGCGGTCGCGCACAAAACGCACAAAGCAGCGCGCTCCATTGCCGCAGTGCTCGACCTCACCGCCGTCGGCGTTGTGAATCGCATAAGAAAAATCAACCCCGGTAGCGCCAGCCGGCGGTGGCCTCACGCTCAGGATCTGATCGGCGCCGACACCAAAATGCCGATCGGCCAGCCAGCGGTAGTGCGCCTGGCTCAGTCCGAACAGGCCGCGCGTCTCGTCGAGCACCACGAAATCATTTCCGGCACCCTGCATCTTGGTAAAGGCAATCCGCATCGCCTGATTATCCCGTGCAACAGGCCGGTCCGTCGGTTTGGGCGCGCCTGTCTTACCATGTTGGGCTGACTCACGCCCAAAGTAACCATGCCACGCTCCTCGCAACTGATTTATCCCCAGCGCGAACCCGCCGCACTGCGGCCAGCAGCCACCATCTTGCTTCTGCGCGATGGCGCGCAGGGCCTGCAAGTGCTGATGACGCGCCGATCGCAGCAAGCCAGTTTTGCCCCAGGCGCCTTTGTCTTCCCGGGCGGCGGCATCGACCCCCTCGACAGCAGCGCGCAGGTGCACGGGCGGTGCCAGCGGCGCGACGACCAGGACGCCCAGGCCCTGACCCAGGCCCTGGCAGCGATCCGCGAGAGCTTTGAGGAACTGGGGATCCTGCTCGCACGACGCCCCGATGGCGCGCATGCCGGGGCCAGCGACATCCAGGCACTGGACCGTCAGCAGCCTTTTTTTGCGCAATGCCAGGCCCGCGGCCTGGTGGCGGCAGCCGATGAAGTCTGGCCCCTGGCGCACTGGATCACCGACCGCGACATGCCCAAGCGCTTCGATGTGCCTTTCCTGGTGGCACGCATGCCAGAGGGGCAGGAGCCGGTGGCCGACGAGAGTGAGCAATTCGAGCCCGTCTGGGTGCGGCCGGCCGAGGCGCTGGCCCGGCATGAGGCGGGTCAGATGTTCATGATCTTCCCCACCTTGCGCACCCTGGGGCGCCTGCAAGCCTACCCCAATGTAGAGGCCGTGCTGCAAGCCTGCCGGGAGGGTCCCTTGTGGACTTCCTGTCCCCGGGCTGGCCTGCTGGGCGGACGAGAAGCGCGCTACATGGAGCATGAAGCGCCCTTCGGCGAGCTCCAGCTGACCAGCCCGGACGGACAGATCGTCCACCCCCTGGACTGGCAAACCGACCGACCGGTGCCCCTGCTGCGCAATCTGATGCGCCTGACCGCACCCAACCCGGGCGTGATGACCGGCCCGGGGACCAACAGCTATCTGGTGGGCGACCCCGATACCGGCTACATCTGCATCGATCCCGGGCCGGGTGATGCGCAACACCTACAGACCCTGTGGCAGGCCGCTGGCGGCGACATTCGCTTCATCCTGTGCACGCACTCACATCCCGACCATTCGCCCGGCGCCAAGCCGCTGCAGGCCCTGTTCAAAAACAAGCCCCCGATTCTGGGCCTGTCCTCGCTTCCGACCGCGCGCGCGGCCAGCGAATTCACGCCTGATCGCGAACTCGCCCATGGCGAGCGCCTGGTGCTGGGCCGAGGAGAACACACCCACACCCTGCGGGCGCTGCACACGCCGGGTCATGCGGCCAACCATGTCTGCTTTGTGCTGGAAGAAGACGGCCTGCTCTTTAGCGGCGACCACATCCTCAACGGCAGCACCACGGTGGTCGATCCGCCCGACGGCAATATGAACGACTACCTGGACTCGCTGGACCTGCTGGCCAGCGCCTGCGCAGAGCACGCGATTGGCTTTATCGCTCCGGCCCACGGCTATGTGCTGGGCGATGCGCCGGGGGCCATTGCCCGACTCAAAGCCCACCGGCTCCAGCGCGAAGCCAAGGTGCTCAAGGCGATGCAAGCCCATCCCGATGGCAGCATGGACGACTGGGTGAAAAAAGCCTACGACGACGTCGACCCACGCATCTGGCCGGTGGCCAAGCGCTCGCTGCTGGCCCACGTCGAACGCATCCAGAGTCTGGGCGGGTTCAATCTGTAGTCCACGCCCTCAGGCCAGCAAATAGGCGTCGGTCAACTGCCGATGGCCCAGCAGGTATCTGAGATTGAGGATATCGGCCTGCACAAGGCTCAGGGCGTCGGGCCAGAAATGAGGGTCGCGCTGCGGGGGCTCACACCCCCTCGGCTTTGCGCAAGGTCTGGATCCGCGCTCGAGTCACCACCGCCACATGCGGCGCCCGATGGGGCATCAGGCCCAGAGCCGCCAGCTTCGTATCCATGAAGCCGCCACCATCAGCCTGCTCGGTCGGCGCCTGCAAGGTCTGCCTGCCCAATTGCGAAAGTACCTCGCACACACGACGCCCTTGTCGACGCGTCAGGCTGAAAAAAGTGTGAAGCGCGCCGATAGGCCGGATTCTGTGCACCGGCCTTCTTTCGAAAACCGGCGTGACCGCCATTCATCTGGGCCGGGGGTCGCCCACCCGGCTCGGTGCCACCTACCCGCCAGCTCTGCGGAACCACATCAACGCTGGCCTACTTGGTGTTGCTGCGCGTAGAGATTGCCCGTTTCACCCGGACTCAACCGGCTCGTCTCTGTTGCTCTGATCCTCACCTCGCGGTGGAGAGGTGTTACCTCCTACGCTGTCCTGTGCAGTCCGGACCTTCCTCCAGTGCCTGGTTTCCCAGCTTGCACCAGCGGCGGCCTGGCGTGCTTCACACCCCGGATTATCCTGCTTGGCAACTGTGCGGGGGGGTATCAAGCCCCCAACGCCGTGAAGGTGCGGCTCCTACAATGGTGAACTGATCCGGAAAACAGATCCCCATGCTTGCCTTGACTGAGCTCAAGCTGCCGCTCGACCACGATGCGGCCGCGTTGCCAACGCTGATTGCCCGCACCCTGGAGGTGCCGGCTGCCGCGCTGCGCAAGGTTCATATCCACAAGCGCAGCTACGACGCGCGCCGCCACGTGCTCAGCCTGGTCTACATCGCCCATGTCGAGCTCGACCCCGCCCTCGAGCAAACGCTGCTGCGCACCTTCAAGAGCCATCCGCACATCGGCCCGGCGCCGGATCTCGACTACCGAGCCCCGGTTCATGCGCCCTCCGAGGGGACCGAGCGACCGGTGGTCATTGGCATGGGCCCCTGCGGATTGTTTGCCGCCCTTCTGTTGGCGCAAATGGGTTTTGCACCCATCGTCATCGAGCGCGGCAAAGCCGTGCGCGAGCGCACCCGCGACACCTGGGGCCTGTGGCGAAAGAACACCCTGAACCCGGAGTCGAATGTGCAGTTCGGCGAGGGCGGCGCCGGCACGTTTTCTGACGGCAAGCTCTACAGCCAAATCAAGGACCCGCGACACCTGGGTCGCAAAGTGA
>CAZCSD010000017.1:0-40466 GCA_964501235.1 uncultured Polaromonas sp.
CCGCAGGCACCCGCAGTCGCGGCGTCCTTGAGGACTTGGCAAGTCAGTACGCAAGACAGTAAAAAGCGCCCTAGGGCTGACGGGCCTGGGTCTGTGTGGCTGGTACGCCGGGCAGCAGGCTGGCCAAGTCGGTGGCGGTTTGGGCCAACGTCTCCTGGGCTTTGCTGCGCTGGGCCTGCGTGGTGCTGGCGTGTAGTTGGGCCAGCACCGTGCAGCTTTGCTGACGCAGGGCGGCCACCCGCTCGCGCTCGGCCGGCTCCTGGGGGTCGAACTGCCGCACGAGCAGTTCGCGCAGGGCGTTGCGGGCTTGCTCGGGTGTGGCGCGGCTTTGCGACATCTGGCGCAGGGTCAGCACGATATCCTGCTGCCGTTTGATGCGCGAGGCCAAGGACTGTCGGGTGTCCCAGGGCGAGGCCATGAGGGCGCTGCGCAGGGCCTGCTCCTGATCGCGACCCAGGGAGCCATAGAGCCAGCGTGCGCGCGATAGCCCGGAATCGACCCGTGCGCGTAACAAATCTTGAGGGCTGACATCCACATATTTTTCGCGAAACTTGCGGTTGCTTTTGGCAAACTCCCGCTCCATTTCGGCCAACTGCTGTGGGCTCAGTCGCGACAGCAATTGCAGGGAGGGCGTGTCCAGGGCCTGAACCAGATCAGGCAGGGCGGCAGCGCGTTGCCAGACCTCATCGATCATGCGGCAGACCTGGTCTCTGCTCAGATTGCCAGACAGGGGGCGCTGCCAGCTGCGCATCAAATCGACATAGGAGGCCAATTGCTCGCGGCGGTGCCATTCGTGCACCTGGTGCACCGCTTGTCGCAGGACGGTGCTGTCATCGCCCTGCACATCGAGGTAATCGCTCAGATACCACCAGGCCAGCTCATGACCGTTGTTGTAGGCCAGCTTGACCGCGCTGCAGGCACCCAGCAGTACCAGCAGCATCCCAGCGCCGATAATCTTCAAAAATTTCAGGGGTAAGACCCCCGGGGATGATGTCATGGCAAATTCAATGGTGAGCGCCGGCCCGCTTGATGTGGTGATCATGGCTGCGGGCAAGGGCACCCGCATGAAGAGTGAACGACCCAAAGTGTTGCACCGTTTGGGCGGTCGCGCTTTGCTCGGCCATGTGCTTGACACCGCCGTACAGTTATCGGCCCGCCAGGCGGTGGTCATCGTCGGCCATCAGGCCGAGTGGGTGCAGGCGGCCGTCGGTACCCTGGGTCTCGAGGGCCTGCACCCGGTGTTTGCCCTGCAGCAGCCGCAATTGGGCACGGGCCATGCGGTGCAGCAGGCCCTGCCTTTTTTGCAGGACGATGGCATGACCTTGGTGCTCTCGGGAGATGTGCCGCTGATCAGTGCGGGCACTTTGCGCGACTTGCTGGCCCTCAGCCAGGGCTCGCAGTTGGCGCTGCTGACCCTCCAACTGCCCGATCCCACCGGCTATGGCCGCGTGGTGCGACAGGGGCAGATGGTCCAGGCTATCGTCGAGCATCAGGACGCTACGGCTGAGCAGCGGCGCCTCACCGAGGTCTACAGCGGCATCATGGCCGTGCCCACTCGCCTGCTGCGGCTGTGGCTGGGGCGGCTGGACCGGCGCAATGCGCAGCAGGAGTACTACCTCACCGATATCGTGCGTTTTGCGGTGGCTGACGGCTCGCCGGTGGTGGCCCATTGCATTACCAAGGCCAGCGAGGTTGCCGGGGTCAACAGCCCGGCCCAACTGGCCGAGCTCGAGCGCCTCTTTCAGCGGGAGCAGGCCGAGCGGCTGATGGCCCAGGGCGTGCGGCTGGCCGATCCCAGTCGCTTTGACCTGCGTGGCCAGCTGCTGTGCGGACCCGATGTCGAAATCGATGTGGGCTGCGTCTTTGAGGGACGTGTTGAGCTTGGTGCCGGCGTGCGGATCGGGGCGCATTGCGTGATCGCCCAGGCCCGGATTGCCGATGGGGCCGTCATTGCACCGTTTACCCACATTGATGGCCAGGCGGCTGGGGTCGAAGTGGGCGAGGGCGCCAGCGTGGGCCCGTTTGCGCGCCTGCGACCGGGTACGCGTTTGGGCCGGCAGGTGCATATTGGCAATTTTGTGGAGGTGAAAAACTCCACCCTGGCTGACGAGGCCAAGGCCAACCACCTGGCTTACCTGGGCGATGCCTCGGTAGGGGCGCGGGTGAACTATGGCGCCGGCAGTATCACCGCCAATTACGACGGGGCCAACAAACATCGCACCGTGATTGAAGATGATGTCCATGTGGGCAGCAACTGCGTGCTGGTGGCCCCGGTCACTGTGGGCGCAGGCGGCACCCTAGGCGGCGGCTCGACCATCACCAAAGACACCCCTCCCGGCGCTCTGACGGTCGCGCGCGGCAAGCAGGTGTCGGTGGCCAACTGGCAGCGGCCCAAAAAGAAGCGTTGACATCGCCGCCGGGGGGCGGCTTCCACAGGAGTTGGCGCAGCTGCGGTGCGCCGATGAGTTTGCGCTTGTGACAAAACAGGCGTTTTGTCCTGGCTACACCGGTACATCCCTCTCATGACCGGTGCAGGGTGCGTGGCTAAAGTTTTCCCCAGGGAAACGCCCAACCATGCAGACGATCCACCCCACGCTCATTCTCCTGATGCAGCAGCCTCGGCTGCTGGTGTTGATCTGCTTGTTGGTGGTGGCGGCCCTGATCGACAGCTATCAGTGGCGAATTCCCAATCCCCTGACGCTCGGCGGCTCCTGGGTCGCCTTGCTGCTGGCCGCAATAGAGCCTGGCCCGGTGGTCTCTGCAATGGCCACAGCGTTCGCCGGCTGGTTGGCCGGTCTGCTGCTGACTTTGCCCCTCTATGGGGTGCGCGCGCTCGGTGGTGGTGATGTCAAGTTGTTTGCCATGGTCGGGGCTTTCATCGGCCCGGTGCATGTGCCTGCCGCTGTGCTCTTGGTCTTCATCACCGGGGGCGTTTTGGCCCTGCTGCGTGTGATGCGTCAGCGCGCCTGGTCGGCGCTTTGGATGCGATGGCCGACCCCGGGCGGGGCGGGCCTGGGCCGCATGCCCTATGCCTTGAGTATTTGCCTGGGCAGCCTCTTGTATGTGGTGCTGTTCGAGCCGCAGGGTTTGCAGTGGTCGCAGGCGGCGTTTTGAACGAGGAACAGGTCGATGAAAAATCTGCGCGCTTTTTTGCTAGTGTCTTTGGCGCTCTTGCTCGCCTTGGCTGCGGCGGTCTATGCCGCCGGCTGGGTCACGCGCCAGTCGGGCTCGTCCAGCCAGGTGGTGGTCGCTGCAGCCGATGTAGAGCCCGGCAGTCGGCTTGCGCTCAACATGTTGACGGTGGTCGATTGGCCCGGCCGTGTGGTGCCGCCCGGCGCTTTCAGCGACCTGGCTCAGCTCCAGGACCGGGTGCTGCGCCTGGGCGTGCTCAAGGGCGAGGCGGTGCTCGAGCGCAAGCTGGCACCGCAGGGCAGCCAGGGGGGCTTGTCGGCTGTGATTGCCGAGGGCAAGCGCGCGATGACCGTGCGGGTCAATGATGTGGTCGGCGTGGCCGGCTTCGCTTTGCCCGGCACCTATGTTGATGTGATGGTCAACACGCACCGCGAGCAGGGTCGGGGCGAGGATGCGCAGATCAGCAAGACCGTGCTCGAGCAGGTGTTGGTGCTGGCGGTGGCCCAGCAGGCCAGCCGTGACGAAACCCAGCCCAAGGTGGTCAGTGCGGTGACGCTGGAGCTCACGCCGCAGGATGCCGAAAAACTCGACCTGGCGCGCAGCGTGGGCACCTTGTCGCTGGTGCTGCGCAATCAGGTCGATCGCCAGCGGGTAAGCACCCGCGGATCGACCAAGCAACAACTGCTCGAGGGCGATGGGCTTGTGGCCTCGCCTTCCGCGCAGACTGCGGCGCGCCGCGCGACCGGCTCTGCGGTGGCTGCAAGGCCGCGCCCGGGGGGCGCGCAAGGCGCTCGGGCTGACGTGCCAGCCGCCTCGGCGCGTACGCCGACCGCTGCGAGCGTGGTCGGGCCGTCCCATCCGCCCGGTCCGTGCGTCGAGGTGATTCACGACGGCAGCCGCATCCATCACTGTTTCTGAGATCCCCGTCCGAGGAAGAGCCCCTGACATGACGAATCGTCCGCAACGCGCATCCGCCCCGCAAACCTGGGCCCTGACAGCGCTGGCCTTGGCCCTGCAAAGTGTGCCGGTCCTCGCCCAAGCGCCCGGCGCGCCGCTGGGGCCGGCCCAGTGGGCGTCGCAAGAAACCGCCGCGCCGGGGGAAGGCAGTGAGGGCCTGCTGGCGGCCTCGCCGGAGCTGTTGGCGGGCCGGGGCCACCGCGGCGCGGCGGCGCCTCCACCAAGCATCGAACCGCCCCCTGTGCGCTTGAATGCGCAACGGGGGCCCGAGGCTGTGCAGCGCAAGCCCTCTGATGTGCGTTCGGCGCGCACCGCCGCCGCAGCGCCGGTGTCGCTGGCGCAGGCGTCCGTATCACCCGCACCTGCACCGGCCGCCTCCGCGCCGCCGCCTCCCTCACACCACGCCAGTCCCATGCCAACTGCATTGAGCTTGCCGCCCTGCAACCAGGTGACGGTCGAGCCGGCGGCGCAGGTCACGCTGGGCAAGTCGACGGTGCTGGGCTTGAATGCGCCCATTGTCCGCATGGTGGTGGGTGGAGCTCCGGCCAGCCGCGCACTTGCGCCGGTGGCCGATCGGCCTGCCTCATCGGCTGGCTTGGCCGCAGCGGCGGCCACCGCCTCCGATGGCGTGGCGCAGATTGACCTGATCCTGCTCGGACCGACCGAGTTGTTTGTGCTGGGACGGCGGCCCGGCTCGATGAATCTGATCTTGCAGGCTGCCGATGGCCGTTGTTTCCTGCGCGATGTGATCGTCACCGTCGACCCCGATATGCTGCAGTCCAAGCTGGCCGAGTTGCTGCCGGGGGAGCGGCAGATCCGGGTGCGGGCCCTTGACAGCGCGCTCGTCCTGACCGGTCAGGTCAGCGATGCGCTCAAGGCCGACGAGGTCATGAATCTGGCGCAGTCGCTGGGCGAGGGGCGCCGGGTGGTCAATTTGCTGCGGGTCGGTGCGCCCGCGCAGGTCATGCTCGAGGTCAAGATTGCAGAGGTCAGCAAGGGCGTGCTCGATCGCTTGGGCATCGACCTCACCCGGGTGGCGCGTACCGGCGACGGGGCGCGCATCTTCACGGGCCTATTCGGCGGCAATCCCTTGCTGCTGGGCAGGACGGCCACCAGCAATATCGGGTTGTCGGGGCGGGTTGATGTGGGCCGGGGCTTGGGCCTGGACATCGGCGCCGGCAAAGACACGGTCAGCGGTAGCGCCGGTCAACAAGGTGCCAGCGGCACTCTGATCGGCATCGATGCCCAGGCGCAAGATGCCCTGGTGCGCGTTCTGGCCGAGCCCAACATCATGGCGCTCAGCGGCCAGTCGGCCAGTTTTCTCTCTGGCGGCAAGGTCTTCATTCCGGTGCGCCAGGGCAATGGGGCGGTGTCGCTGGAGGAGCGCCAGTTTGGTGTGGGCCTGAAGTTTCACCCGACGGTGCTCGATGCTGGCCGTGTCAATCTCAAGCTCACCACCGAGGCCTCGGAGCTCTCGCAAACCGGCGCCTCACTGACCACGGCCGATGGCCTGCAGTCGGTGCTGCCTACCGTGAGTACGCGGCAGGTGGACACCACTGTCCAGCTCGGGGATGGTCAGAGCCTGGCTATCGCAGGCCTGATTCGTCACACCGTCAGTCAATCGCTCAACCGCTTCCCCGGTCTGGGTGACCTGCCGATTTTGGGCGCCCTGTTCCGATCAACCGCTTTCCAGAAAGACCAGACCGAACTCGTGTTTGTCATCACGCCACGGCTGGTGCAGCCTTTGCAAACCGCCTTGCTCCCCACCGATGTGCATGTGGAGCCGAGCCGGCACGATGCCGTCCTCGGCGGCAAGGGGGAAGGCCGGCCAGCGGCCCCCCCTTCTGCCCCTGTGCCTGCTGCAGTGCAGGCCCCCGGCAACGCCCGGATGTCGGAACCTTCTATCACTGAACCCAAGGGTCAACCATGATGTATCTCTCACGCCGAGGGGCCTTGTTTCTGATGGCGCCTTTGCTGGCTCTGCAGGGCGCTTGCAGCTCGACCACGCCGCAGTACGACGCGCGTTTTGGCGAGGCTGTGCGACACAACCGGCAGGCGCAGGTGCTCTATCGCGCCTCGGGCGCCGCACCGGCCGAGCCGGCTGCCCTGGACGCAGCTTCGGCACGCAGCGCTTATCAACGCTATCGAGACAGCTTCAAGACGCCCCCACCTGTGATCAATGTCATCAATCTGGGTGGCGCGCAGGGGCCCTGAGAACAACCGGAGGGAGGCATCAGGCCCGTGCGAGGTGGCGCCGCGCCAAGGGGCGGCCCCGCACGCGGCCCGACGGGCGAGGCGACGGGCAGAAGCGCCGTACAGGCGCACCGGGGGTCGGTGCGTCTTTCATCAACCATGACAAGAGGAGTTTTCATGAAACAGTGGATGCACACGAGCGCCCGGGCGCTCAAGCGCTTTGCCCGTGACGAGGAAGGCGCGCAGGTGGTGGAGTATGCGCTCATCATCGCGGTGGTTTCGATCGCCCTGGTGTTGGCCATCAAGGGGCTGACCAACGGCAACTTTGCCGATTTCGTGGCACGCGTCGATGCGTGTCTGACAACAGCCACTTGCACCTGAAGCCAGGCCCGGGGGCATGATGCGCGGCACAAATGGGACAGGCACAGAGGTGTCACACCGGTCGGCCTCGTGTCCTCGGTCTCTTGGACTTTTGCCTCAGGCGCGCAGGCATCGGGGCGCGGTGGCTATCACCGTGGCCCTGAGCCTGCTTTTTTTACTGGGTTTCATGGGGCTGGCCCTTGATTTTGGACGCCAGTTCCTTATTCGCAGCGAGTTGCAAAACGCCGTGGACGCTTGTGCCTTGGCTGCGGCCGCAGAGCTCGATGGTCAGCCCGATGCGCTCGGCCGCGCTGCCACGGCCGGGGCACGCATGGGCAACCTCAATGCGGTCAATTTTCAGTCCGCCACCTGGGCCGGCGGGCCGCAACTCGGTTCGGCCTCAGTGCAATTTCTCGACCGCGACGGATTGACAACGGCGCAGCCGGCCTCGGCCCGCTACGCGCGCTGCACGCATACTCACCAGAGCGTAGGCGCTTGGTTGATGCCGGCGCTGCGGGCGTTCTCCGGCGATGCCCGGATGGCCGGAGCCGGACGTGTGGCGGCCCAGGCCGTTGCTGCACGCAGGAGTGCGCAAACGGCCTGCCCCGTGCCGGTGGCTTTCCGACCCGTCTCCAGTGCCCCCGCACCCAACTACGGACTGTTGGAGGGGCAGTGGGTCACGCTGGTGGGCCAGCATGGCCTGGCCCCGGGCGGCCAGATGGGCTGGGCCAATCTGGACGGATCGGTGAGTGCCTCGCAGACGGAAAAGCAGTTGCTGGGCTACTGTGGCGTTCGTTTGGGCGACCGGCTGGGCACGCCCGGCGCGCAGGCCTCGGTCACCGATGCCTGGAATCTGCGCTTCGGCTTGCGCAAGAACAACCCACCGGCCGAGGCAGACGGCCTGCTCGATCGCACCGGTTACGCTTACACCGCAAAAAACTGGCCCTCGCGTTTTGGGGCCTACCGTGGCGCCACGCCGGCGGGCGCTCATGCAACAGCGGCTAATTACCAGACCAAGGCTGCGGCGCGCGCCTCCTGTGCCGATACCGGCACCAGCGTGTCGGAGTGCGAGAGCATCATGGGGCTCAAGCTGCCGGCCAGTGTGAAGACAGTGGTGGCACCCGGTCCGGCCTATGCCTCGAATACCCGCACTGTGGTCGTCCCGGTGGTCAATGCCAATGCCCAGGTGATCGACTACCTGTGCATGCTGATGCTCCAGCCGATGAGCTCGCCGATGATCAATCTGGAGTTCGAGTTCATTGGCAATGCAGCCAGCGCCGCCTCGCCTTGCAGCACCAGCGGCTTGCCCGGCGGCAATCTGGGGCCTTTGGTGGCCACCTTGGTGCGTTAAGTGATGCATCGCTTTCTTCGTTCCACACGTCGGGGCCAGCAGGCCGGTGTGGCCTTGGTCGAGTTTGCGCTGGTGTTGCCGGTGCTGCTCCTGCTGAGTCTGACGGTATCTGAGTTGGGCCGGGCCTTCTGGCACTACAAGGTGCTGGTGCAGTCGGCGCGCGAGTCGGCCCGCTACCTGGCCGCGCAAAAACCCGGTGACGGCTTGGACGCAGCGCGCCATTTGGTCTTGCAGGGCAATGTCTCGGGTGTGGGGCCGTATCAGCTGGCCTATTTGAATGCCGCGCAGCCGGTACAGATGAACTGGCAGCGCGATACCCAGAGTGGCCTGATCTGGGTCACGGTGACCATTCCATCGTATGCCTTTGACTCGTTCTTGGTCTCCTGGGCCGGCGTGGAGCTGGGTCGCATCAACTTTCGCGCTATCTCCGCGAGCCACAGAACCGCCTCGTGCGGCAGCCTATGCTGACACGCGGCCGCCTGACCTCGCAGAAGGGTGCCAGTGCGCTGGAGTTTGCGCTGGTCCTGCTGGTGTTCATGACCTTCTTCCTCGGCCTCATCGACATGGTGCGTCTGATGTACACCTTTCACGCCGCACAGGAGGCGGCCCGTCTGGGTGCACGCTACGCCGCCGTCTGTGATGACACCACCCGCACTGCCGAGGTGCGCACGCTGATGCAGCGGCTGGCACCGGCCATCTCCTCAATCACCATCGACTGGCAGCCGGCGGCCTGCACTGCGGCCAACTGCGAGTCTTTGCAGCTGCGGGTCAATGGGCTGCAGTTTCGATGGATATCGCCGATTGCTGGCATCGATGCGCTGACCCCGCTGCCCTTGCCGGTGATTGCGGTGAGCTCGCCGCGCGAGGCCATGCGACAGGACATCAACAGCCCGGTCCTGTGCGTTCTCTGACAACCTGCTGATCCCGAAAGGCCCTCATGAAAATTGCCCTCATTTCTCCGAGCAAAGTCCATCTGAGCGAAATCACGCAGGTGCTACAGGGACCCACCTCGCGCGCCCTGCAGGGCGGCTCTCACGAGATCGTGCAAATCGAGGGTGGCCGCAGCCGCCTGGCCGAAGTGGTGCGCGCTCACCAGCCCGATCTGGTACTGGTCGACGGCATGGGGCACGACCCGGAAGAGCTGGTCCCGGTCGAACAGATCACGACAGAGCATGCGCATCTGGCGGTGCTGATGCTGTGCGCCCAGCCTTCACCGGACTTTTTGCTGCGTGCCATGCGCGCCGGCGTGCGCGAGGTGCTGCCCTCGCCCCCAGCTCCGGCCTCGCTGTTGATGGCGATCGAGCGGGTCGAGCAGCGCCGGCAGGCCGCTGGCCGCAAAAGCCGCGGCAAGCTGCTCGCTTTTATGGCGTGCAAGGGGGGCAGCGGTGCCACTTTCATTGCGGCCAATCTGGCCTATCAGCTGGCCCAGGACGCCTCGGTGCTGTTGATCGATCTGAACCTGCAGTTTGGCGATGCCCTGTCCTTATTGCGCGAGGCGCCAGCGCAATTGAATCTCAGCGACGTGGCCCGCGACAGCGAGCGACTCGATCACGCCATCCTGGCCGCCTGCTCCACCCGTATCAATGACCGGCTGTCGGTGCTCGCCGCGACCGAAGAGCTGGCGCAGTCCCTGGAGTTGCGGCCTGAGCAGATCGATTCCATCGCGCGCCTGGCCCTGCGTCACTATGACTTCGTGATCATGGATCTGGAGCGGCATCTCGATCCCCTGACTCTGCGGGCCATGGACCTGGCCGACCAGATTTTTGTGGTGATGCAGGCCAGCCTGCCGGCGATACGGCATGCGCGGCGTTTGCAGAAGGTGTTCAAGAGCCTGGCCTATGCGCCCGACAAAACCGGCTGGATTGTCAATCGGCACGAGAGGGGCAGCGAGGTGAGCGCGCAGGACATCGAACGCACGCTCGGCCTCGAATCGGTGCGTGTGGTGGCCAATGCGTACCGGGATGTGAGCACCTCGGTCAGTCGCAGCACGCCGGTGATGGAGCTGGCTCGATCGAGTGCAGTGACCCGACACCTGGCCGAAATGGCACGCAGCCTGAGCCCACGCCATACCGAACCCCGCAGCCTCATTGGCCGCCTGTTCAGCCGTGCTTGAGACAGTGCGAACGATGGAATCTGCCCCCAGCATGCGCGAGCTTTTGCGGGTGCCAGCTGCTGCCTTAACGGGCTCGACATCGGCGAGCGCAGCAGCATCGGCCGAGCGCTATCAGATCGTCAAGGGCCGGCTGCACATGAAGCTCATTGAGCAGTTCGACTTGTCTTCCTTGGAAACCCTGGCCCCCGAATTGCTGCGTCAGGAAATTGCCCGCCTGACCGAGCGATTGCTGGCCCAGGACCCGGTGGCCCTCAACGAAGCCCAACGCCGGCAACTGATCCGCGACATTCAGCACGAGATGATGGGCTTTGGTCCGTTGGAGTGGCTGATGGCCGACCCCAGCGTGTCGGACATTCTGGTTAACGCCTGGCATCAGATTTATGTGGAGCGGCGTGGGCGTCTGGAGTTGACCTCGGTGACCTTCCAGGATGAAGCGCACCTCATGCGCATCATCGACAAAATCGTCTCCCGGGTGGGTCGGCGTATCGATGAATCGAGCCCCATGGTCGATGCCCGACTGCCCGACGGGTCTCGGGTGAATGTGGCGATTGCACCGGTGGCCGTCGATGGCCCGGTGATGTCGATCCGGCGTTTCGCACACATACCGCTGGACATGCAGCAGCTGACGGGCGATCCGCTGCAGAGCCTGACGCCGGCCATGGCGCGCTTTCTCCAGGCGCTGGTGCAGTCCAAGGTCAATGTGCTGATTTCCGGCGGCACCGGCTCGGGTAAGACAACGCTGCTCAATATCCTATCGGGCTTTATTCCGCACGGCGAGCGGGTGGTCACCATCGAAGATGCAGCCGAGCTGCAATTGCAGCAGCCGCATGTGGTGCGGCTGGAAACCCGCCCGCCCAACATTGAGGGGCAGGGCGAGATCTCGCAGCGGGCCTTGGTGCGCAATGCTCTGCGCATGCGACCCGATCGAATCGTGATTGGGGAGGTGCGGGGGGGCGAAGCGCTGGACATGCTGCAGGCCATGAATACGGGTCACGAGGGCTCGATGACCACCATCCACGCCAACACCCCCCGCGATGCCCTGTCGCGGCTGGAGAACATGATGTCCATGGCCGGCCTTAACCTGCCCTCCCGGGTGGCCCGTCAACAGGTGGCTGCCGCTGTCTCG
The DNA here is from genome assembly GCA_964501235.1 of uncultured Polaromonas sp. Lineage (GTDB taxonomy): Bacteria > Pseudomonadota > Gammaproteobacteria > Burkholderiales > Burkholderiaceae_C > Polaromonas. The sequence goes on from CAZCSD010000017.1 coordinate 11,233, forward strand.
GTGGTGGTGCAGACACTCAGGCTGATCGACGGACGGCGCAAGATCACCAGTATCCAGGAAGTCAGTGGCATGGAGGGCGAGATGCTCAGCCTGCAAGAAATTTTCGGCTTCAAGCAGACGGGCGTGGGTCCCAGCGGGACGGTGATCGGGCACTTTGCCGCCAGCGGGGTGCGGCCCCGCATCACGGCGCGTCTGCAGGCCTTTGGCATTGACTTGCCGGAAGACTTGTTCGATCCCTCGCAGGTGGTGGAGTGCGGCCTATGAACCTGTCCTGGACGCAGCATCCGGCGGCGCTGATGTTAGCGGTGCTGGTGTTTGTCGCCTTGCTGATGCTGATGGAAGGCCTCTACCTCATGTGGCGATCGGTGTTTGGCGGCCAGGCCCGGTACATGGCCCATAGGCTCAAGATGCTGTCGGTCTCGCAGGAGGTCTTACCAACCGCTCGGGTCAGCCCGGGCGGTTGGCGAGGCTGGCTTGACCAGGGCCTCGTGGGACGGTGGCTGCGCGATTGCCTGATGCAGGCCCGCGTGCGTGGGTCGCTCTGGCAGTGGCTGACCTTGAGCTTGCTGTCAGTGCTTCTTGTAGCGCTGCTGATGCAGGCGCTGCGTTGGCCGGGCGCGCTCGCAGGGGCGGCTGCTGTGACAGCCGGTTTCTGGCCCGCGGCGTACATCCTCTGGCGCCGGCATCAAAGGCTGGCCCGGCTGCAGAGGCAGTTACCCGATGCGCTGGACATGCTGGCCCGTGCCTTGCGGGCCGGCCACGCGTTTTCCTCGGCCTTACAGATGGCCGCCCAGGAGTTGGCCGATCCCCTGGCCGGTGAGTTACAGGTGGTGCATGAAGAGGTGCGCTTCGGTCTGAATTTGCAGCAGGCGCTGACCCATCTGGTAGAGCGCGCGCCTCTGACCGAGCTACGCTACTTTGTGGTGGCTGTGCTGATCCAGCGCGAATCCGGCGGCAATTTGGCCGAGGTTTTGGGCAAGCTCGCGCAGCTGATGCGAGCGCGTCAGCGCTTGATGGCCCGGGTGCGTGTGCTTTCGAGCGAAGGCAGGCTCTCGGCTTGGATACTGGTGGTCTTGCCTTTTGCGCTGGCCGGCCTATTGGCCCTGTTTAACCCGCAGTTCATCAGCCCTTTGTGGACCGATCCGATCGGCCTGGCGCTGCTCAAGGGCATGCTGCTGATGATGGCGCTCGGTGTCGTGCTGATGGTGCGGATTGTTCGTATTCGGGTCTGAACCATGATGCTCCTGCCCTTGTTGGTGTTCTTGTCCGTCGCTTTGGGAGTCATTGGCCTGTCTGTGTGGCTGCAGCCCTCGCAGGCCAAGGAGCGGCTCGAGCAGCTTTCGGACGCATCAGCCGTGCCGGCCTGGACGGCGCGAGCGGCGCGCTGGGCCAAGCCCTTGGCGCAGCTGTCGGCGCCGACAGGCCCGTGGCAGGATTCGCCGCTGCGCCTGCAGTTTCTGCAGGCGGGTATCCGGCGCGAGGATGCCCGCTTGTTGTATTTTGGAGCCAAAACCTTGTTGCCGCTGATTCTGGCGGGCCTGATGTTCTTGGCGCTACAAGGTTCGCGCATCGGCCCTTTGGAACTGCTGCTGACCTTGGCGCTGGCCGCCTTGTGCGGCTCGTATGCCCCCAATCTGGCGCTGTACGGGGTGCGTCGGCGTCGGCAACGCGAAATCTTTGAGAGCTTTCCCGATGCCACTGACTTGATGCTCATTTGTATGGAGGCCGGCTTGGGCATGGATGCGTCGCTGGCGCGGGTTGAGCGCGAAATGCGTCTGAGCAGCGGGGCGCTGGCCGATGAGTTGCATTTGACGCAGCTGGAGTTGCGCGCCGGCGTCAGCCGTGAACAAGCTATGCGCCACCTGGCCTTGCGCACCGCAGTGGAGGAAATTGCCACCTTCGGCTTGATGCTCAGGCAAGCCGAACGCTTGGGCACCAGCATCGGCGATTCGCTGCGCGTGTACTCCGACGAACTGCGGCACAAGCGCATGGTGCGCGCCGAGGAGTCTGCGGCACGCGTACCCACGAAGATGCTTTTGCCGTTGGTGCTTTGCATCTTCCCCTCCATCGTCCTGGTGGTGATGGGACCGGCCGCAATTGCTGTTATCCGCACCCTGATGCCACTGATGGGCCCCGGCTCTTGAGCCCGGGCTCAGCGTGCAAAGAGGTCGCCGCTGATGGGATCGGGGTCACCCAGCCGGTGCTTGACGGCGTAGAGATAAAGCTCCATGCGGTTGTTCACGCCGAGCTTGTGGTAGATGGAGCTGAGGTGGTTGCGCAGCGTATGCTCTGAGATAAAGAGCCGTCCTGCCAGAACTTTGTTGCCCGCACCGTGTCCGGCCAGGATGATCTGTACGATCTTGCGCTCGCGCTGCGTCAGTGTGGCCTGCCGGGCCTGGTCGGCGCTGCCGGGTTTGCGATCGTGCCAACTGTTGAGCATGCGGGCCATGGCGCTGCGGTCGAGCCACACCTCGCCGGCTTGCACTTTTTCGACGGCCTTGATCAGCGTCTCGGCGCTTGCGTCTTTGCACAGCACGCCGCAGGCTCCCAGCTCGATGGCCTGGTCTAGCAGATGCGGCTTGCGCTCGGCCGTCAGGATCAGCACCTGGCAGCCGCTTTGCCGGCTCAGCGCCGGCACGATATCCAGGCCGCTGCGTCCATCGAGGTCGAGATCGAGCAGGACCAGATCGGGTCTGTGCTTCTGGGCCTGATCGATGGCCTCTTCGATGCGTCCGGCGGTAGCCACCACTTGCATATGGGCTTGGCTGGCGATGAGCTGCTCCAGACCCCAGACCATCGTGGGATGGTCGTCGACGATCATCACCCGGACCATGTGTTAGGCCGGCAGGGTTTCGGGGGTCTCAGGGCAGGGGGTGGGGGCATAGGCAAGACATAAAACAGAGTAGGCGCGGCAAGGAGGCCAGCGACAACCCTGCACTGTCGTGCATCCATGAGTCTGCGGTTGTCCCCTCAGGGCTCTGGCGAGCGTAGGACGGGGTCGATAGATGAAGACCGCATCGGCGCGATGGAGTGCGATCGACTCCAGCGCGCCTTGCGTCAGCTTATTTGAGGTAGTCCGACACTACCTTCCAGCGGCCGTCCTGGATTTGCGACACGCGTGAGAGGTTGCTGCCCAGACGCTTGGTGGCGCTGAAGGTCATCTCGGCGCTACCGAAGATGTCCGGTGGGATCACCATGGTGTCCATGGCCTTGACGAAGCTGTCGGTGCTCAGGTTGGTGCCGGCTTTTTGCGCGGCACGGATGAAGGCATCGATTACGAAGTAGCCGTACACCGAGAACACGGTGGGGTCCTCGTTGAACTTGGTCTTGTACTTGTTCGCCCAGAAGCGGATGGGTTGCGAGGCCTCGTCAAGGTAGGGGTTCTGCACCGACATCGCTGCGTACAGTCCGTTCATGGCCGGCCCGCCGAGCTTGTGGATAAGGTCGGTGTAGGCGCCGCTCGAGCCCAGGAAGGTGGGATTAAAGCCCGTCCGGCGTGCGGTGGCGATGGTCCCGATGGTCTCACGGATCAGGGTGCCGAGCACCACGAAATCGCACTCGGCCGCTTTGAGGCGCGCCACCTGCGAGGTGAAATCGGTTGAGCCGCGCTTGAAGGTGGTTTTTTCCACCATGGTCATGTTCAGGCTCTTCAAGCCTTCATCGGCGCCGCGCTGGACCTCCAGACCGAATTCATCGTCCTGATAGATGGAGCAGACCTTCTTGGCTCCTTTTTCCTTGACCAGACGCGGGGTGGCCAGTCGGATTTGGTCGTAGTAGGTGGCAGCGAACGAATACTTGAGCCGGTGGAAAGGCTCGTACATTTCGCGCGCGGCGGTTATCGGAAAGAAGTTGACCACGTTCTTCTCGAACTGCACTGGCATGGCGGCCAGGTTTTGGGCGGTGCCGATGTGCCCCACCATGGCGAAGATCTTGTCTTGATTGACCAGTTTCTGCGCGGCCAGCACGGCGCGCTTGGGGTCGTAGCCCGAGTCTTCGACCAGTAGCTTGATTCGTCGTCCGGCGACGCCGCCTTGTTCGTTGAGCTCGTCCACCCGCAGCTGCATGCCCGAGCGGATTTGCTTGCCAAAGCCGGCCAGCGGGCCGGAGAGGTCCTGGATCGAGCCCAGGGTGATTTCGGTTTTGCTCACACCCTGCGATTGGGCCAGGGCCAAGCCGGCTGACATGGCCAGCGTGACGGTCGAGACGACGAGGGCGAGCGCCTTAGCGCGATGGGTCATGGGATTCTCCTTCGATGATGATGGGGCTTAGCGGTACATGGCCTCGATTTGTACAGCGTACTTGTTTTCGACCAACTTGCGCTTGAGCTTCATGGTGGGTGTGAGTTCTTCGTCTTCGGCACTCAGTTGTTTGTCCAGCAGGAAAAACTTCTTGATCTGCTCGACGCGGGCAAACCTGGTATTGACCCGATCCAGTTCGGCTTGGATCAATTCTTGCACCTCCGGTGCGCGCGTCAAGCTGGCGTAATTACTGAAGGGGATTTCCCGATCCTGCGCGAACTTCTCGACATTGTCTTGGTCGATCATGACGATGGCCACCAAGTAGGGACGCCGGTCACCGATGACCACCGCATCGGTGATGTAGGGCGAGAACTTGAGTTCATTTTCCAGCTCGGTGGGGGTGATGTTCTTGCCACCGGCGGTGATGATGATGTCCTTCATGCGGTCGGTGATGCGCAGGTAGCCTTGCTCATCCATGATCCCCACGTCGCCTGTGTGCAGCCAGCCCTGGGCATCCAGGGCCTCGGCGGTCTTCTCGGGTAGGTTCAGATAGCCCTTGAAGACATTGGGCCCACGCACCAGAATTTCGCCCGTCTCTGGTGCGATGCGCACCTCATTGAAGCCCGCGGCCGGGCCTATGCTGCCCGGTTTGATGGCCTTGGGCGGGTTACCGGTGGAGGCGCCGCAGGTTTCGGTCATTCCCCACACTTCGAGCATGGGCACGCCCAGGGCCAAGTACCAGCGCACCAAGTCGGGAGAGATGGGCGCGGCGCCCGTGACGCAGTATCGGGCCCGGTGTATGCCGATGAGCTTGCGGGTGTTGTCCAGGGCCAGCAGGCGGGCCAGCCGAAACTGCAGGCGCAGCCCTGCGCCGACCTGTCCGCCGGCCACCACCGTATCGGCCACCCGGTACCCCACCCCGATGGCCCAGCCATAAAGCAGTTGCTGCAGACGGCTGGACTCCTTGAGCGCGATCATCACGCCGGAGTAAAACTTTTCCCATACACGCGGCACTGCGGTGAAGACGGTGGGTGCGATCTCGCGCACATTTTCCGGAACCGTCTCAGGGTTTTCCACGAAATTGAGCTTGCAGCCGGTGTAGAGCGAAAAGTATTCGCCGCCCACCCGCTCGGCGATATGGCACAGAGGCAGAAAACACATGCTTTCATCCGACTCCGAGCGTGAAATCAGGGTGTTGTAGCCGCGCACGGTGTAGACCAGTGCCCCGTGGGTGTGCATCGCGCCCTTGGGTTTGCCGGTGGTGCCCGAGGTGTAGACCAGGATCGCCAGGTCGTCGGCAGACACTTGGGCCAGCCGCTCGTGCAGGGCCTGGGGCTGGGCCGCCAGATGCTGTCGACCGGCCTGGCGCAGCTGCTCCAGACTCAGCACCATGGGGTCATGCAGGCTGCGCAGGCCTTGCACATCAAAGACCACGATCTTGCGCAGATGCTTGAGCTGGCCGCGAACCTCGAGGGCCTTGTCGAGCTGCTCGTCGTCTTCCACAAAAAGCACAGTGGTGCCCGAGTCTTCGCACAGGTACTGCACTTGGGCAGCCGCGTCGGTGGGATAAATGCCATTGGCCACGGCGGCGCAGCTGAGCACGGCCAAGTCCGTCATGACCCACTCGCGCCGGGTGTTGGCCAGGATGGAGACCACCTCGCCTTTGGCCAGCCCCAGGCTGAGCAATCCACCCGCAATTTCGCGCACCACCTGCCCGACCTCCTGCCAGGTCTGGCTGCGCCAGATGCCCAACTCCTTTTGGCGCAGCCAGATGCCATTGCTGCGTTGGTTCACTGCGTTCCAGAACAGGGCGGGGATGGTTTGCCCCTCGAGCACTACGCGTGTCTCGGGTTGGATTTGGTCGGTTTGCCAGAGGTTCATGGGTCTAGCGCCAGTTTTTCTTTTTCTTCCAGCGCCGCTCGCCGCGCACGCCGGCGTCTTTCAGGCCGAGGTAGAACTCGCGGATATCGTCTTTTTCGCGCAGGCGATCACAACTGTCTTCCATGACGATGCGGCCGTTTTCCAGCACATAGCCGTGATCGGCTGCATTGAGCGCCATAGGGGCGTTCTGTTCGACCAGCAAGACGGTGGTCCCGCGCTCGCGGTTGATACGCACCACGATCTCAAAGATCTCGCGAGTGAGCTTGGGCGACAGGCCCAGGCTGGGCTCGTCGAGCAGGATCAGCTGCGGCTGGGCCATCAGGGCGCGCGAGATGGCCAGCATCTGCTGCTGGCCGCCCGAGAGCAGGCCCGCATCCTGATCGGCCCGCTCGCGCAAGATGGGAAAGTAGTTGTAGACGGTTTCAATGTCGCGCACCACGCCGTCGCGGTCGCCTCGGGTGTAGGCGCCCATGAGCAGGTTGTCGCGCACCGACAGCAGCGGGAAGACCTCGCGCCCCTCCGGCACATGCGACAGGCCGCGTTGCACGATGTCGGCCGGGTCGCGGGCGGTGATGTCCGCGCCGCAGAAATGCACCTGCCCTTTGCGGGGATCGATGATGCCCGAAATAGTTTTAAGGATGGTGGTCTTGCCGGCGCCGTTGGAACCCAGCACCGTCACCACCTGACCGCGCCGGACCTTCAGGCTCACGCCTCGGATGGCGCGGATCGGGCCGTAGGCGCTCTCAACGTTGGACAGTTCCAGCAGGAGCTCGTCGTCCGCGGGGGCGTTCATGGGCGGGCTCCGGGGGGCGCTACGGGGCGGCGCAGGCTGGCCATGTCGTCGGCAGTGCCCAGATAGGCCTCGATGACCGCCGGGTTGTTCTGCACCTGCGCGGCCGTGCCCAGGGCCAGCACCTGACCCTGGTTCATGGCCAGCACGCGGTCGGAGACACGCGAGACCAGCGACATATCGTGCTCGACCATCAGCACCGTGATGCCCAGATCCTGCTGGATGTCCTGGATCCAGAAGGCCATATCGTCGGTTTCTTCGACATTCAGGCCTGAGGAGGGCTCATCGAGAAGCAGCAGGCGCGGCTCGGTGCACAGGGCGCGACCGAGCTCAACCACCTTGCGCACGCCATAGGGCAGGCCGGCTACCAGCGTATCGCGGTAGTGCTGCAGCTCGAGAAACTCGATCACTTTCTCGGCTTGCTCGCGCGAACGCAGTTCGGCCTGCCGCACCTTCTTGCTAAACAACAGGTCTTGCCAAGGCGTGCTGCCACGGCGGGTGTGACAGCCTATGAGCAGGTTGTGCAACACGGTGGCGTGCTCGAACAGCTCAATATTCTGGAAGGTGCGAGCGATGCCCGCGCCTGCGATCTGGTGCGCCGGCAGATCGGTCAGGGTCAGCGGCCCTTGGGGCCCGAAGTACTCGATGCGTCCTGCCGTCGGCGTGTAAATGCGGCTGATCAGGTTGAAGACGGTGGTTTTGCCCGCGCCGTTGGGCCCGATCAGGGTGAAGACTTCGCCGGGCTGCACCTCAAAGCTGACCTCATTGACCGCCAGTACGCCGCCAAAGCGCACGGTCAGGCCGCTGGCCTGAAGCAGCGGCGCTGTCATGACGGGGCTCCTGACAGAACTGACGGGCGAGCGGTTCTCATTTGAGGCGGTCCGATTTCTGGAAAGATTTTTGTCGCTTGAACATGCCCTTGCGATAGAAGGGGAAGAGCTGCAGGTAGGTGCGGATCTTGAGCCATCGGCCGTACAAGCCCATGGGTTCGAACAGTACGAAGGCAATCAGCACCGCACCGTAGACCACTGCCTTCAAGCCGGGGGCAGCCCCGATGGCTTCCGGCAGAAAGTCTTTGACCACCGAGATCGCCTGCGGCAGGCCAATCAGGAAGATGGCGCCGAGAAACACCCCGTGAATAAAACCCAGGCCGCCGATCACCACCATCAACAGCAGGTCTATCGATTGAATGATGTTGAACTGGTCGGGGGTGAGAAAGCGAATCTGGTGCGCATATAGAGCCCCGCCGATACCGGCCAGCGCCGCTGACAGCGCAAAGCTCAAGGTCTTGTAGTAGGCCAGGTGTATGCCCATACTTTGCGCGGAAATCTCCGAGTCGCGTATGGCCACGAAGGCGCGGCCGGTCGGCGAGCGCAGCAGATTGAGACAGGCCAGGGTGGCCAGCACCGTCACCACCAGACAGATGAAGTAAAAGGAGGCGGCGCTATCGGCCACCCAGCCAAACATGGCGGGCGCGCCGACCGTCTTTCCGGTGTTGCCGCCAGTGACGCTGTCCCAACGGGCAAAGACCTCCTCCACGATGAAGCCGAAGGCCAGCGTGGCAATGCCCAGGTAAATGCCCTTGACCCGCAGCGCCGGCAGACCGACCACCACACCGACAGCAGCCGAGAGCAGGCCGGCCACGGCCATGGCCAGCGGAAAGGGCCAGCCCATTTGGGTGAGCACGGCCTGGGTGTAGGCGCCCACGCCCAGGAAGGCCGCATGTCCGATGGAGAACAGGCCGGTGAAGCCGGCCAGCATCATCAGGCCCAGGCCTACCACCGAATAGATGAGGATGAAGGTCAGCTGCGCCAGCAGGTATTCCGACAACAGCCAGGGCGCAGCCAACAGAAACAGGCCTAGAAGGCCGTACCAGAAGCGGTGGCCTTCGTGCTTGGCCAGGCGCAGGTCCTGCTCGTAGCTGGTTTTGAAGATAAAGCGCATCAGACCTTCTTGCGCAGTTGTTCGCCAAACAGCCCGTTGGGCTTGACCATGAGCATGATCAGCACCACCACATAGGCGGCAATGTCCTTGAAGCCCTCGGGCAGGTAGAAGCCGGCCAGCGACTCGACCACCCCGATGATCATGCCCCCGACAATGGCCCCGGGCAGGCTGGTAAAGCCGCCCACCACCGCCGCGGGAAAGGCCTTCAGGCCGATAAAGCCCATATTGGCGTGGACGAAGGTGATGGGGGCCAGCAGCAGGCCGGCTATGGCGGCCATGAGCGCGGCCAGCGCCCAGACCAGACCGTTGAGTCTCTTGACCGGTATGCCCATGTAATAGGCCGCCAACTGATTTTGTGAGGAGGCCTGCATGGCAATGCCGAGCTTGGTGTAGCGAAACAGCGCAAACAGCGCGGCGCACAGAAGGGCTGTAAAGACCATCACCATCAGTTGTTCTACAGGAATGATGAGGCCGCCGATTTGCACGAGCGCGTCCTTGTAGGGCACCGGCAGCACATGGGTGTCGGTGCCTATGCCCGGAATCATGGTGATCAGACCGCGTGCGACGTAGCCCACGCCGATGGTGAGCATGACAATCGAAAACGCGGGTTGACCCAGGATGGGCCTGATCAGGGCGCGCTCGATGAGCAGACCCATCAAACCCATGGCCATCATGGCCGCCAGCACCGACAGCCAGAAAGGAAAGCCCAGCACCGTCATGCAGACCATGCCGCCGAAGGCGCCAAGCATCATCAGATCGCCCTGCGCAAAGCTCACCGTCTCGGTGGCCTTGTAGATGAGCACAAAGCCCAGCGCGATCAGCCCATAGATGCAGCCCAAGGCGATGCCACTGATGACCAGCTGCAGAAATTGCACGAAAGAAGTCTCCGGAAAACCCGTTCTTATAGCGGTGACGGCGACCTTCTGTCTTTAGGGCTTATCCGATCAGGGTTGACCCCCGACAGACTCTTGGGCTTGGGGCGCTCATGGGCCTGGCTTAGAACTCCAGGTTGTCAATCAGGCGTGTGCGACCCAGGCGTGCCGCCCCCAGGGCCACCAAGGCTTGACCCTCAAGATGCCCTTCGGGCGGCAGCAGGTTTTCGCGCTGTCGCACGGTGAGGTAGTCGGCCTGCCAGCCGCGCGCCTGCAAGGCCTGCAGGGCCTGAGCCTCCAGTGCCGGCAATTGCTCGGCATGCAGGCTGCGGGCGGCGGTGGCCAGGGCCTGCAAGGAGCGCGGCAAAGCCACCGCTTCGGCCCTTTCGGTGACGCTGAGGTAGCCATTGCGCGACGACAGGGCCAGGCCGTCTGGGTCGCGCTGCGTGGGACCACTGACGATGGTCAGGGGCAGTGCAAACTGCCGCACCATCTCCCGGATGATCAGTTGCTGCTGGTAGTCCTTCAGACCAAACAGCGCCGTGCCTTCGCTTTTGCCCGCAAAGACCGCCTGGAACAGTTTGAAGACCACGGTGCACACACCGGTGAAAAAGCCGGGCCGGTAATGACCTTCCAGAAGATCGGCCAGCGCCGGATCGGGCTGCACCCGGAAGGTCTGGACTTGGGGATAGAGATCGGTTTCAGTCGGCGCAAACAGCAGTTTGCAACCGGCCTCGCGCAGGGCCTGCGCATCGGCCTGGAAGGTACGCGGATAGCTGTCAAAGTCTTCGTGAGGGGAAAACTGCAGGCGGTTGACGAAGATGCTGGCCACGGTGAAGTCACCGGCGAGGTGGGCCTGCTGGACCAAGGCCAGATGCCCGCGGTGCAAATTACCCATGGTGGCCACGAAAGCCGGATGGCGGCTGTGGGCCAACGCCAAGCGCAATTGTTCGATGGTGTGGACGATTTTCATGTGCTTCCTGCCCCGGCCCGCACTTTAACCGCTGAGCGTACCCCTACCAGGCGTGGATGCCGTCTTGGGGAAATTGACCGTTCTTGACTGCTTGCACATAGGCTTGCATGGCTTGACGCACACTGCTGGCACCGTCCATGAAGTTGCGAACGAATTTAGGGTTCTTGCCCAGGTTGATGCCCAGCATGTCGTGCATCACCAGCACCTGACCGGCGGTGCCCTGGCCCGCACCGATACCCACGGTGGCGCAGCGCTTTAACTCCACGGTCAGCTCGGCGGCCAGTCGGGCAGGCACCATTTCGAGCACCATCATGGCGGCCCCGGCATCTTGCAGTTCATGGGCCTGGCGCTTGAGTGTGGCCGCGGCATCGTCGTCACGTCCTTGGACCCGATAGCCGCCCAGGGCATGGACGGTCTGCGGCGTCAGACCCAGGTGGGCACAGACGGGGATACCCCGCTCGACCAGAAAGCGCACCACCTCGGCCGTCCAGCCACCGCCCTCGAGCTTGATCATGTGCGCGCCCGCCTGCATGAGGACCAAGGCGCTGCGCAGTGCCTGTTCGCGCGACTCGTGGTACGAGCCAAAAGGCAGGTCGCCGATGACCCAGGCCGTGCCCTGGACGCGTCGCAGGCCGCGCACCACGCTCTCGGTGTGGTAGCGCATGGTCTCCAAGGTGACGCTGACCGTGCTGCTCAGTCCCTGGCACACCATGCCCAGTGAATCGCCCACGAGAATCACCTCGACGCCGGCCGCATCGGCCACTGCAGCGAAAGTGGCATCGTAGGCGGTCAGCATGACAATTTTTTCGCCGCTGCTGTGCATCTCGCGCAGGCGAGGCAGGCTCAGCGGGCGTCGCGAGGCCGGCACGCTGGCCGGTGGCAAGGTGCCGTAGGGCGAGGCCGGTTCCTTGGAGCGGGAGGGGTCGGAAGAGATCGAGTTCATCGCATCAGGCTCGCGCAAGAGGTGTCGCGGGAACGTGGGGCCCGCAGTGTATCCAGGGGTCCGGCTCGCACAAGCGAACAACCCTGTTGTCAGCCGAGGTGTTCAGGCCGGCGTGTAGGCCAGGCGCACATAGATGGGCGCGTAGGCTTCGGCTTGGGTGACGTCGACCAGGCCTTCCTTGGCCAGCTCGAGCAGGGCGATGAAGGTCACCACCATCACCGGTAGACCGCGCGTAACGTCAAAAAGGTTTTCAAATTCGACGAAGCGGCGTCCTTGCAAGGTCTTGAGCACCAGACTCATGTGCTCGCGCACACTGAGCTGTTCGCGGGTGATGACGTGGTGCTGCACCAGCTTGGCCCGCTTGAGAATATCGCGCCAAGCCTGCTGAAGATCGGGCAGATGCACATCGGGAAATCGTGGCTGCAGGGCTTGCTCGACATAAATCTGGGCGCGTACGAAATCACGTCCGAGCTGAGGGCTGTCACCGAGCTTCTGCGCGGCCAGCTTCATGCGCTCGTATTCGAGCAGGCGGCGCACCAGTTCGGCCCGGGGATCCTCGGGCTCCTGGCCTTCGGCGGTTTTCTTCGGCGGCAGCAGCATGCGCGACTTGATCTCGATCAGCATGGCCGCCATCAGCAGGTACTCGGCCGCCAGCTCGAGGTTGGTGGCCCGGATCTCCTCGACATAGCTGAGATACTGCCGCGTGACGGCAGCCATCGGGATGTCGAGAATGTTGAAATTTTGTTTTCGAATCAGATAGAGCAGCAGATCCAGCGGCCCCTCGAAAGCTTCCAGAAAAACGCGCAGTGCATCCGGGGGGATGTAGAGATCCTGGGGCAGCGCAAACAGCGGCTCGCCATAGAGGCGGGCCAGGGCCACCTGATCGACCACCTCGGGCATGTCGGGGATGACCGGCGCCTCATCGGGAACAAGCGCGCCAGACACGCCCGAAATGGGCAGGGGTGAGGCGTCCTGTGCGGGCAACAGGCTATCGCTGCCAGGGCCCGGATGGGGAGGAGTGCTCAAGGGTTCAAACGCTCAGGCGCGCTTACCGGCTGTTGGGGTGGCCGCTGGTCTGGTAGACATAAGCCTTTTGTGACACGCGCGCCTGTGCAAACTCACGCTGGTCCTCGCGCTCGAGGGCAGGCTCCCACCAGATCGATCTCCCCTGGCGCTGACGCGCCTCCAACTCAGGCTGGCTGCTCTTGAGCTCGGCAATGAAATCGGTAATGCCGGAGGTGTAGTGGGGGCGTCGAAAGAGGGGCATAGCTGGACTTAGGCAAAGGCAGGGGTTGGTACGATTTTAAGCCGCTGCTGGCGCCGCGCCCTTGCGTGATTTCAGCGTATGCGCAAACCCGGCTGCGCCCCGGGCCAGGGCTCGAGCAGATAAATACCGGGATGCGCCTTTTCATCGCCATGACTGGCAGCCAGGACCATGCCTTCGCTGACGCCGAATTTCATTTTGCGGGGGGCCAGATTGGCCACCACCACAGTCAATTTGCCCCGCAGTGCCTCGGGCTTGTAGGCCGAGGCGATGCCCGAAAACACCTGCCGCAGGCGCCCCTCACCCACATCGAGGCTCAGACGCAGCAGTTTGGTCGACCCCTCCACCGGCTCGCATTCGACGATCCGGGCAATACGCAGATCCACCTTGATGAAATCGTCAATCGCAATCGACTCGGCCAGGGCTTGCCCCCCCGGTAAATGGGGGTCAGAGTCCGATTTTTCGGCAGCCTGCGCCGGCGGCTCAAACAGGGCTTGTAACTGCTCAGGGGTGACGCGCTGCATCAGGTGCTGATAGGGCTCAATGGCCTTGACATCCTCAGTGGCATCCCAGCGGTCGAGCTTGAGCCCGGTGAGTTTTTCAACCTCGCGCGCCAGCGCCGGCAGCACGGGGGCAAGGTAGCGGCTGAGCAGGGCAAAGGCCTTGATCAGCACCGAGCACACCTGGTGCAATTGGGCCCCCTGCGACTCGTCCTTGGCCAGTTCCCAGGGTTTGTTTTGGTCCACATAGGCGTTGACCTGATCGGCCAGCGCCATGATCTCGCGCGTGGCTTTGCCGTATTCGCGGTTGTCATAGTGCTCGGCGATGGCCCCGCCCGCATCGCGCAGCGCCTGCAAAACAGCGGCGCCTTGCGCATGGAAGTCGTGCGTGAGTTGGCCCCCGAAGCGTTTGGTCAGAAAACCCGCCGCCCGGCTGGCGATGTTGATGTACTTGCCCACCAGATCCGAGTTGACCCGTAGCATGAAGTCTTCGGCGTTGAAGTCCAGATCCTCGTTGCGCGCGCTGAGCTTGGCGGCCAGGTAGTAGCGCAGCCACTCGGGGTTCATGCCCAGGCTGAGGTACTTGAGCGGATCAAGCCCCGTGCCTCGGCTTTTGCTCATTTTCTCGCCGTTGTTGACGGTCAAAAAGCCGTGCACATACACCCGGCTGGGCACCTTGCGGCCCGAGAAATGCAGCATCGCCGGCCAGAACAGGGTATGGAAGGTGATGATGTCCTTGCCGATGAAGTGAATTTGCTCAACAGCTGGATCGGCCATGTAAGCCTGGTAATCGCGGCCTGTCTTGTCGAGGTAGTTCTTCAGCGAGGCCAGATAGCCAATCGGTGCGTCGAGCCAGACATAAAAGTACTTGCCCGCGGCGTCTGGGATTTCGATGCCAAAGTAGGGCGCATCGCGCGAGATGTCCCAGTCGCCCATCTTGGGCCGGCCGTCTTCGCCTGGCGCGATCCATTCGCTGATTTTGTTGAGCACTTCGGGCTGCACTGCACCGCTGGTGGTCCATTGCTGCAAAAACGCGATGCAGCGCGGGTCGGAGAGCTTGAAGAAGAAGTGCTCTGATTGTTTGAGGACCGGCTGCGCACCGGACAAGGCCGAGTAGGGGTTTTTCAAGTCGGTGGGCGCATAGACGGCACCGCAGGCCTCGCAGTTGTCGCCGTACTGATCGGCCGCGCCACACTTGGGGCATTGGCCCTTGATGAAGCGGTCGGGCAGGAACATGTTCTTCTGCGGGTCGAAGAACTGCTCGATGGTGCGCGTTTCAATCAGTCCGACTTTTTTCAGGTCGAGGTAGACCGCCCGAGCCAGCTCGTGATTTTCGGGGCCATCGGTCGAGTGCCAGTTGTCAAAGCCGATGTGAAAGCCCCGCAGATAGGGCTCGCGTCCGGCGGCGATATCGGCCACAAACTGCTGTGGGCTCAGGCCGGCTTTTTCGGCGGCGATCATGATCGGTGCCCCGTGTGCATCGTCGGCGCAGACGAAGTGCACCTCGTGCCCGCGCATGCGCTGAAAGCGCACCCAGATATCGGCCTGTATGTACTCCATGATGTGGCCGATATGAAAGCGGCCGTTGGCATACGGCAGGGCGGTGGTGACGAAGAGGCGGCGGGGGGTCATGGTGTGAAGGACAGGCCGCGATCCGGGTGGATGGGGCGGCGCAGGGTCGACAACCCCGGATTTTATGCGGCCAGGGCCTCAGGCCGCGCGTGGGCGCGCCTTGTCGGGAATGGGCATGTGCCGGCTCGACTTGACGGCTTTGAGAGAAAAACTCGAATGAATTTCCTTAACCCCGGGCAGTGTCTGAAGCACATCGCGGGTGAATTCACCGAAACCCTGTAAATCCGTGGCCACCACTTCGAGCAGGAAGTCATAGCGGCCGGAGACATTGTGGCAAGCGATGATTTCGGGGATTTCGGCCAGGCGCATCTCAAAGGCACGGGTTGTCTTTTTGTCGTGGCTGCCCATCATCAGCGAAACAAAAGCCAGTACTCCGTAGCCCAGGCGCGAGGCCGAGAGCTGGGCTGTGTACGCTTGTATGTAACCGGCCTCCTCCAGCAATCGCACGCGTCGCCAGCAGGCCGACGGCGACAGCGCCACCTGCTCGGCCAGTTCGGCCACCGTCAAGCGGGCGTTGAGTTGCAGCTGTTCCAGCAGTCTTCGATCGAGGCGATCTAGTTTTTCTGACATGAGAATAATTTTCTAAGAAAAAATCTAGAAGAAGATTAATTTTTATCTTTTAAAGGTTTTTTACGAAGAATATGACACTTTTTTCAGTCTCAAAATTTTATGATTTTCTCCTGCTTCCAGGAGATTTATTCATGGCTCGCTCTTCATCTCGTTTCGGTTTTTCAACCACCGCCATTCACCACGGGTACGATCCGATCGAGCATCATGGCGCGTTGGTGCCGCCGATCTATCTGACCTCGACGTTTGCTTTCCCTTCCGCCGAATACGGTGCGGCCTGCTTTGCGGGTGCCGAGCCAGGGCACTTTTACACCCGCATTTCCAATCCAACATTGCAGCTGCTGGAGCAGCGCGTGGCCGCGCTTGAGGGGGGTGCCGCGGCGATCGCCTTCGGCTCGGGCATGGGGGCCATCACCTCGGCGCTGTGGACCTTGCTCCAGCCGGGTCAGGAGGTATTGGCCGACACCACTCTGTACGGCTGCACCTTTGCCTTCATGCGCGATGGCCTGAGTCGATTCGGGGTGAAGATTCGCCATGTGGACATGAGCAACCTTGCAGCGGTGGCTTCGGCCCTGAGCGAGAACACGCGGGTGGTTTATTTTGAATCACCGGCCAATCCGAACATGCGCATGACCGACATTGAGGCGGTGGCGGCCTTGGCTCGGGCCCGGGGTGCCTTGACGGTGGTCGACAACACCTATTGCACGCCCTACCTGCAAAGGCCGCTGGCTCTCGGCGCCGACGTGGTGTTGCACTCGGCCACCAAGTATTTCAGCGGTCATGGCGATGTGACCGCCGGCCTCGCGGTTTGCGCTGATGCCGAGCTGGCCCAACAGATTCGCCTTTACGGCCTGAAAGACATGACCGGCGCTGTTCTCTCTCCGCAAGATGCCTTCCTGATTTTGCGCGGCCTGAAAACGCTGGCCTTGCGCATGGACAGGCATTGCGCCAACGCTCTGGCGCTGGCCCACAGCTTGCAGGGCCATCCGGCCGTCCGGCAGGTGTTTTTTCCGGGCCTGAGCACGGACCCCTACCATGCGCTCGCGCGCCGCCAGATGAGTCAGTTCGGCGGTATGCTGGCCTTCGAGCTGAAGGGGGGAGCCCCCGCGGGCAAGCGCTTTATGAATGCCCTGCAACTGGTGGCCCGCGCGGTCAGCCTCGGGGATGCCGAGTCCCTGGCCCAGCACCCCGCCAGCATGACGCACAGTGCCTACACCCCACAGGAGCGTGCTGAACATGGCATCTCTGAGGGTCTGGTGCGGCTCTCGGCGGGTCTGGAGGACGCGCAGGATCTCATCGGTGATGTAACTCAGGCTTTGGACCGCAGCCTGACGAGCGCTTCCACCCCCGGCGAACCCGCCATGGCCGAGGCTGCCCGCTGATCGGCTTGCACGCTCGAAAGTCCCAGGGGCCCTGCGGGTGTCCCAATTGCGCTATGGTGCGGGCGTGCGTATTTCTTTTTGGACTCTGGGCCTGACCAACACCTGGCGCGACTGGCGCGCCGGTGAGCTGCGTCTGTTGGTGGTGGCCATTGCTCTAGCGGTGGCGGCCTTGACGGCGGTCGGTTTTTTTGCCGACCGCCTGCGCGCGGGGCTTGAGCGCGATGCCCGTCAGCTGCTGGGAGGGGATGTCGTGCTCAGCAGTGATCGGCCGACGCCCCCCGCCTTTATCGACAAGGCCCGCGAGCTCGGTCTGGACTTGACCCGCTCGGTGAGTTTCCCCACCATGGCGCGCGCCCGCGAGGAGGAGGGGGGCGACAGCCGCTTGGTCGCGTTCAAAGCGGTTGAGCCGGGCTATCCGCTGCGCGGGTCGCTGCGCATTGCCGACGGCCCGGACCAGCCCGGGCAGATCACCCGAGCGGTACCGGCCCCCGGGCAGGTCTGGGTTGAGCCCTCGCTGCTCGATGCGCTGGGCCTGCAGGTAGGGCAGACCTTGCTGCTCGGCGAGGCCAGCTTGCGGGTCGACAAGCTCATCATCCAGGAGCCCGACCGGGGCGCCGGCTTCATGAGTTTTTCTCCGCGGGTGATGATCAACCAGGCCGATGTCGCGGCCACGTCCCTGATACAACCGGCCAGCCGCACCAACTACAGGCTCGCCGTGGCCGGCGGCGACGCACAGGTGCGTCAGTTTCAGAGCTGGGCCCAGGCGGAGATCGACGGTCAGGGCCTGCGTGGCATCCGTCTGGAGTCGCTCGACAGCGGCCGGCCTGAGATGCGGCAGACGCTGGACCGTGCCGGCAAGTTTCTCAGCCTGGTCGCTCTGCTGGCGGCTTTGCTCAGCGCCGTGGCCGTGGCCATTGTGGCCCGCGGTTTTGCCGCCAGCCATCTCGACAGCTGCGCCATGCTGCGGGTGCTCGGTCAGAGCCAGCGCAGCATAGCCTGGGCCTATGCCTTCGAATTTTTTCTGGTCGGCGTGCTGGCCAGCCTGTTCGGCCTGATTCTGGGCTATCTGGTCCACCATGTCTTTGTCATGCTGCTGGCCGGGCTGGTGGAGTCCCAGCTGCCGGCGCCTGGCTTGATGCCGGCCTTGCTCGGCTTGGGCATGGGCTTGACCCTGATGCTCGCTTTTGGCCTGCCGCCGGTCTTGCAGCTGTCCCAGGTGCCGCCGCTGCGGGTGATACGCCGCGAGGTGGGCCAGCTCCGGCCGGTGTCGGTGGCGGTGCTCGTGTTGGGCGTTTTGGGCTTTGCTGCTCTTTTGCTGACCGTCAGCAGCGATATCAAGCTGGGCCTGATCGCCGTCGGCGGTTTTGCTGCGGCGGTGTTCTTCTTCGCCCTGATCAGTGCATTAGCGGTTTGGCTGCTGCGCGCCAGCGTCAACGAGGCCACCGCGCCCGGTTGGTTGGTGCTGGCCACCCGGCAAGTGGCCGCGCGGCCTACTTATGCGGTGGTGCAGGTCAGTGCCCTGGCGGTCGGCCTCTTGGCGCTGGTGTTGCTCGTGCTTTTGCGCACCGACCTCATTCGCAGTTGGCAACAGGCCACGCCCCCGGATGCCCCCAATCGGTTTGTGATCAATGTGCAGCCGGAGCAAGGCGCTGAGTTTCAACAGGCCTTGCGCGAGGCGGGCGTGCAGCGCTTTGACTGGTATCCAATGATCCGCGGCCGACTCGTCTCCGTCAACGGACGATCCGTCTCGCCCCAGGACTACAGCGACGATCGCGCCCAGCGCCTGGTCGAGCGCGAGTTCAACTTATCGCACAGCGCCGAGCTGCCCAGGCACAACCAGGTGGTAGCGGGCCGTTGGGCGGCTGACGAGCGCGAGGGCTTGAGCGTTGAAGATGGCCTGGCACGCACGCTGGGGCTCAAGATGGGGGACCAACTGGGCTTTGATATTGCGGGGCAAACCGTCACCGCGCGCATTACGAGTTTGCGCAAGGTTGACTGGGGCTCCATGCGGGTGAATTTTTTCGTCATTTTCCCGGTGGCGCAGATGCCCGATGTACCTCTGACTTACATCTCGGCTTTCCGTGCCCCGCAGCCTGGGGTGAGCTCTGGCGGCAGCCGCTCACCGAGTTTTGATAACCAACTGGTGCGGCGCTTTCCCAATATCACCAACGTTGACATGACAGCCGCTATTTCCCAGGTGCAGCGTGTGCTCGGCCAGGTGATCCGGGCGGTGGAATTTCTTTTTGGATTTACCTTGGCGGCTGGCCTGGTGGTGTTGTTCGCCGCCGTCACCGCCACGCGTGAAGAGCGCACCCGCGAATTTGCCATCATGATGGCCCTGGGAGGTCGGGCCGGCCTCCTGCGGCAGGTGCAGCGCGCTGAACTGGCCGGGGTGGGGCTGCTGGCTGGGGCTTTGGCCTCGGGGGTTGCGTCCTTGGTGGGATGGGCCCTGGCCCACTTTGTTTTCGACTTCGAGTGGACCGCCTCGCCTCTCGTTCTGGTGGCCGGCAGCGCGGCAGGCGCTGCCCTGGCCTTGGCAGCGGGATGGTGGGGCCTGCGATCGGTGCTCACCACCCCCGTGGTCGAGACCCTGCGCCGGGCCCAGTGACATAAATTGGCCCGCCGGCACAATTGCCTCATGCACTCTGATCCCGACGAGGCCGGCGCAGCGGCCGAAGAGACGCCTTTTGACCGCATGGGCGGCGAGCTGGCCGTGCGCGCTTTGGTCGAGCGCTTCTATGACCTGATGGACCTGGAGCCCGACTACGCGGTGCTGCGCGGCGTACACGGTCCTGATCTGACCCAGGCCCGCGAGCGTCTGTTTTGGTTCTTGTGCGGCTGGATGGGAGGGCCGCCGCATTACATCGAACGCTTGGGCCACCCGCGTCTGCGTATGCGCCATATGCCGTTTTCGATTGGCGTGGCCGAACGCGACCAGTGGCTTGCCTGCATGGATCAGGCCATGCGAGAGCTGGATGTAGACGATGCCCTGCGCCGCCGGCTCAACGGGGCATTTTTTGAGACGGCCGACTGGATGCGCAACCGCGCCAACTCGCTGTAGCCCCGGCGCTCCTGCCTTCAGCTTGCCTGGGCCAGCAGCACCACGAGAGCGCCGCCACCGCCATCGGCGGGTCGGGCCTGAACAAAGGCCAGCACTTCCTTTTTTTGTACCAACCAGCGCTGAACCCGCGACTTGAGCACCGGTGTCTTGCCCGGCGAGCCCAGGCCCTTGCCATGCACCACCCGTACACAGCGCAGACCCTGCTTGTGGGCCTGGCGTATGAACTCGGCCAGCGCCTCTCGTGCTTGGTCTTGGCGCAGTCCGTGTAGATCAATCTGGCCTTGCAGCTTCCAGCCGCCCCGCCGCAGCTTGCGCACCACATCGGGCCCCAGACCCTCACGGCGGTAGCTCAGTGCGTCGTCGGTGTCGAGCAGCGTCTCCACGTCGAACTCATCGGACAAGGCTTCTTGCATCACCGCCCGTTCGTCGGCCTGCTGCTGCAGCGCCACCGGGGGCGGACGGGGGTTGGCGGGGGGCTGTCGCTGGCGGTGCCTTTCCTGAAGCGGCCGCACGGGCCCGATGCTGCGGCTAAACAGCTCTCGTTCGGCCTGTTGCTCGCGCTCGAGTCGGTCACGCTCGGCCGCCAGTCGGGCCTCGCGCTCAGCCTGCTCCTTGAGCCTCTGGCTGACCGTTTTGAGATCGCGCAAGCTTTTCAAGGGGACCTTGTTCATAGGGGCACTTTACGACAGGACCTGGCCGGGCGTGTGAGCCGGGCCATGATGTCCGATCGCAGGGCGGCTAAATCCAGCCTTGTTCGGCCATCGACACAGCCTGGGAGGCTGTGACCACAAAATGATCGAGCACCTGCACATCCACCAGGGCCAGCGCGCTCTTGAGGGTGTGGGTGAGGGTTTGATCGGCCTTTGAAGGCTGGGCATTGCCGCTGGGGTGGTTGTGCGCCAGAACCACCGCTGCCGCGCCCAGGTTCAGTGCGCGTGCCACCACCTCCCGCGGGTAGACGCTGGTCTGCGCCAGCGTACCGCGAAACATTTCTTCCAGCCGGATCAAGCGGTGTTGGCTGTCCAGAAAAAGTACCGCAAATATCTCGTGCGGTCGATGGCCCAATTGCAATTGCAAGAACTGCCGCGCGGCCTGTGGGCTGTCAAAGAGCGGCTTTTGCTGCAGGGGCTCGGCCAGCGCACGGCGTGCGAGCTCGAGGACGGCGGCGAGTTCGGCTCGCTTGGCCGGTCCCAGCCCCTTGATGAGGCGCAGCTCCTCGCTACCCGATCGCAGCAGCCCGGCGAGCCCGCTGAATCGGTCGATCAGCTCTTGCGCCAGCACCAGCACTCCCTTGCCGGGCAGTCCGCTGCGCAAAAGCAGCGCGAGCAGCTCGGCATCGCTAAGCGCACCAGCCCCGCGCGCAAGCAGTTTTTCGCGCGGTCTGCATTGGGCAGGCAAGGCCTTGAGATTCACCCCAAAAGAATACGCTGCGGCTTGTCTTGTGCGCAACGGGGCGGCCGCCCTCAAACAAGATTTCACAGAAATCGCGCCCCGGGAGCGCCTGCCTACAATCAGCTTTGCCCGGGCGCAGGCGCCCGCGTCCATCCCTCTTTTGCCGAGTGTCCATGTCCACGGTTCAGGCCGACTCTTTTCTGACGCTGCACTACCGCCTGGCCGGCTTGAGTCCGGAAGGCGAGCGTGGCGATTTGATCAACACTTTCGCGGGCAAGCCCGCCACCCTGAGTCTGGGTGCGGGGGAGCTGTCGCCGGCCTTGGAGTCGAGGTTGATGGGGCTGGCTGAAGGCGCGCAGGCGCGTTTTGAGTTGGAGCCCGGGGCCGCTTTTGGACCGCGTAACCCCGATCTTCTGCAGTGGGTGGCGCGCAAGCTGCTTGATGAACTAGGCGATCCTCAAGAGCGCTATGCCACTGGCGATGTCGTACAGTTTCCGACCCCCGATGGCACCGGCCGCTATGCGGGTACGGTTTTACAGGTGGCGCCCGACGGGGCAGTGCAGGTCGATTTCAACCACCCGCTGGCTGGGCAAGCGGTGGTCTTTGAGGTGCAGGTGATTGGAGTGCTATGACCACGGATGCTTCTACCCCGACCCCCTCTTTGCGCGAAGTGGTGCTGGCCGAGCCGCGCGGTTTCTGCGCCGGTGTGGATCGCGCCATCGAAATCGTCGAGCGGGCCCTGCTCAAGTTTGGCGCGCCGATTTATGTGCGGCATGAGATCGTGCACAACACTTACGTGGTCAATGATTTGCGCAGCAAGGGCGCCATCTTCATCGAAGATCTGGCAGAGGTGCCGGCGGGCTCCACCCTGATCTTCAGCGCCCACGGCGTCAGCAAGGCGGTGCAAGCCGAGGCGCGCCAGCGTGGCTTTGAGATTTTTGATGCCACCTGCCCCCTCGTGACCAAGGTGCATGTGGAAGTGGCCAAGCTCTCGCGCGAAGGTTATGAGTTCATCATGATCGGTCACAAGGGCCACCCCGAGGTGGAAGGCACCATGGGGCAACTGAGTGATGGGATTCACTTGGTCGAAGATGTATCCGATGTGGCCCGGGTGCAGCTTAAACAGACCGATAAAGTGGCGGTGGTGACCCAGACCACGCTCAGCGTGGACGATGCGGCCGAGATTGCCGCTGCCGTGAAGGCGCGTTTTCCTAAGGTGCGCGAGCCCAAGAAGCAGGACATTTGCTACGCCACCCAGAACCGACAGGATGCCATCAAGCTGATATCGCCGCAGGTTGATGTGG
Organism: uncultured Polaromonas sp.; assembly: GCA_964501235.1. Classification (GTDB taxonomy): domain Bacteria; phylum Pseudomonadota; class Gammaproteobacteria; order Burkholderiales; family Burkholderiaceae_C; genus Polaromonas. Next base: position 33,976 of record CAZCSD010000017.1, read on the forward strand.
TGATTGTGGTGGGTAGCCCCACCAGCTCCAACAGCAATCGACTCTCTGAGCTGGCGCGCAAATTGGGTGTTGATGCCTACATGGTCGACTCGCCCGACGAGCTGCAGGCCCAGTGGCTCGAGGGCAAGGCGCGCGTAGGGCTGACGGCCGGTGCCTCAGCCCCTGAAATTTTGGTGCAACAAGTCATCGATCGCGTCCGCCGCTTGGGGGCTGTATCGGTGCGCAAGATGGATGGTATTGTCGAGACCACCCAATTTCCTCTGCCCAAGGGCCTGAAACTGGAGGGCCATTTGTGAGTGTGGGGCAGCCCGTACAGGCCCGCGTTGACAGGGCCGCCGTACAGGCCGCGCGGGGTGTTCTGGCTCGCGGCCCCCGTGATTTTTTGCGACTCACCCCCCTGCTGCGCCTGCCGGCCTCGGCCCTGGGTCTGTCAGGTTTTGAGGTCTGGCTCAAGCTCGAGCATTTGCAGGTGGGCGGGAGTTTCAAGGCCCGTGGCATGCTGCATCGACTGCTTGCCCATCGCATCAGCGCAGCCGGCGTCATCGTGGCCTCCGGCGGCAACGCCGGTATTGCCACCGCTGCGGCTGCTCGCGCCCTGGGCGTGCGCTGCGAAGTCTTTGTGCCCACGGTCAGCCCCAAGGCCAAGCAGGACAAGTTGCGCGAGCTCGGCGCAGAGGTGGTGGTCACCGGATCGGTGTACGCGGAGGCTTTCGAGGCCTGTCTGGCCCGTCAGCAAGAGACGGGCGCGCTCATGACCCACGCTTATGACCAGCCCGAGGTGGTGACCGGTGCCGGCACCCTGGCCGCCGAGATCGAGGCGCAGGCCGGTGTACCCGACAGCTTGTTGATCAGCGTTGGAGGCGGGGGGCTGATCGGGGGCATTGGGGCCTGGTTTGGGCAACAGGCGAAGGTGGTCGCCCTCGAGCCGACCCTGGCCCCCACCTTGTTTCGCGCGCGCGAGGCGGGTCATCCGGTGGATGTAAGCGTCTCTGGTCTTGCGGCCGACTCTCTGGGTGCGCGGCGCATCGGCGAGATTGCCTGGGAAGTCACGCAGCGCGAGGTGCCGCTGGCCTTGCTGCTTGAGGATGAGGCCATCGCCCGTGCCCAGAAATGGCTCTGGAAGGAAATGCGTCTGGCTGTGGAGCCGGCCGCTGCTTTGGGGCTGGCCGCGCTACAGACCGGTGCCTACCGGCCGCGCCCGGGCGAGCGCGTCTGTCTGGTGCTCTGTGGTGCCAACTTCGACCCCTGCGTACTGGCCTGAATAGAATCGCTGCATGCTTGATATCGCCCTGCTGCGCAAAGACCTCGACGGCGTGATCGCCGCCTTGCTCAAACGCAAAACCCCCCAGCCCTTCCTGGATGTGGACGCTTTTCGTGCCCTGGAATCGGAGCGCAAGACCATCCAGACCCGCACCGAAGAACTACAGGCGCGCCGCAATACATTGAGCAAGCAAATTGGGGTGCTCAAAGGTAAGGGCCAGCATGAGCAGGCTGATGCTGCGATGGCCGAGGTTTCAGCCCTCAAGGGAGAACTCGATACCTCGGCCCTGCGGCTCGAGCAGATTCAGCAAAGCATGCAGGCGTTGTTACTGGCTGTGCCCAATTTGCCGCATGTCAGCGTGCCGGTGGGCGGCGACGAACAGGCCAATGTGGTGCTCAAAAGCTGGGGCACGCCGCGGATATTTGATTTTCCGGTGAGAGACCACGTCGACATTGGCGAAAAACTCGGCCTGGACTTTGAAACTGGCGTCAAGCTCTCAGGTGCGCGGTTTACCGTGATGAAGGGCGGCATCGCGCGCTTGCATCGCGCCTTGGCCCAGTTCATGCTGGACGTCCAGACCCAGGAGCACGGCTACACCGAGTGCTATACGCCCTATGTGGTCAATGCCGAAACTTTGCGCGGCACCGGACAACTGCCCAAGTTTGAAGCCGATTTGTTTGCCGCCAAGAAGGGCGGACAAGAGGGCGAGGCCGGCGACGCCGAGACCGCTCTGTATCTCATCCCCACCTCCGAGGTTTCGCTGACCAACTTTGTACGCGATACCGTGCTGGCCGAAACCGAGTTGCCCATCAAGCTGACGGCGCACACGCCGTGTTTCAGGTCGGAGGCCGGTAGTCATGGCCGTGACACCCGGGGCATGATCCGGCAGCACCAGTTCGATAAGGTGGAGATGGTGCAGATCGTCCACCCCGACCGGAGCTATGAGGCCCTGGACGAGATGACCGGCCACGCCGAAACGATTTTGCAAAAGCTCGAGCTGCCCTACCGCGTGTTGGCTTTATGCACGGGTGACATGGGCTTTGGGGCCTCGCGCACCCATGACTTGGAGGTGTGGCTGCCTGCGCAGAACACTTATCGCGAGATCAGTTCAGTGTCCAATTGCGAAGCCTTCCAGGCTCGGCGCATGCATGCGCGCTTTAAGAACGCGCAAGGCAAGAACGAGTTGGTGCATACGCTCAACGGATCGGGTCTGGCGGTGGGGCGCACGCTGGTGGCTGTGCTGGAGAATTTCCAGCAGGCCGATGGTTCGGTGCTGATTCCCGCTGCCTTGCAGCCTTATATGGGTGGTTTGCAGCGATTGGGATAGTGGTTCACCCCTGGAAAGGTCACGTCATGAAAGCCCTGGTTTATTTGCTACCGGTCAGCCTCTTGATGGCCGCCTGCACCGCCACTCCTTTGCAATCGGGTTCTGTTACGGGCACCGACAAGATCCAATCGCCGGTCGAGGCCGTGGGCCAGTCAGCCTTGCCGCCTGGAGCCAGTTTCAGACCCGAGAATTCCTTGATCATCGGCGCTGGCGAGCAGTGGGTCGGGCGCGTCGTCGCCGATGTGGGCCGCGATGTCGAGGCCGCCTTTCGTTTCTTTATCGACACCTATCCGGCTCAGGGTTGGACTTTGATCTCCTCGGTGCGCGGCAAGGCCAGCCTGCTGGTTTTTACCAAGCAGGACCGAACCGCTACAGTTGAGTTGTCCGAAGGGGGCATGATGGGCGGCGGTTCTCTGGTTTTGACCGTCTCGCCACGCAACGCAGCCGTCGTCGCGCCCAAGCGGCCCTGAAAGCCGCCGCCAGAATCGGCTGCCTGCCAGCCCTCCAGGCGCGGGGACCCCGAGCCTGTCTGCTAAACTCCGCCGCTCGACACGAAGCAGGAGAGGTGGCAGAGTGGTCGAATGTACCTGACTCGAAATCAGGCGTGGGCGCAAGTTCACCGTGGGTTCGAATCCCACCCTCTCCGCCAGCCAATGCTCTGCAACCCGCATGGTTGCTAGGTTTTTTACCAGAGCGATAAGTCTTACCCACGATTTCACCCATGTCAGGCTCGTTAGCGGCGTCATGTAGGGCTGTGTCTTGCAGCCAGACCAGGGGGGGTGGTCTGAGTGCGCTGCGTTTACTTTGCGGGTACCTCACACCCTCCAAAAATGCTATTCATCAGAAATCACAGATGTGAAAGTTAGTGATTGCTCATAAAACATCCCTCGCCTAACGGTGGTGACTATCGCTATTTCAAATGAATTCTTAACAAATGGGGTTAGTGTTATTTTCATGATATGAAATGTGGTGGGAAAAGGGTGCTTTCGGCCCTTTCGCGAGAAATCGCCTGGGTTGTTAACCAGTCTTGACGGCGGTGCTAACGCTGCTCTGGCGGTGCCTATCAGCGGACGCATTAGCTGACAGCATTTAATAATAATCAGAAAGGCACAAAACAGGTCCAATATATAGGATCGATCGGCAGTTAGCAGACACAGGGCTCTTACAAAAAACGGAGTCAAGATAGCCTCTTACTCGACTGTTAAAGTTGGGATCTCGACCGAACTTTACGAGAGCCTACGGGGGAAGTTAATCTCGATTTATGAGCCCTTAAAAGTTTTTCACGATTAGTGATGAGCGTCGGGCGTCCAGGCGTGAAGCGCACGCTCGCACTGCACACCCTCTGTTTACCGACCCAAGCGGGAGATCTACCAATGAAAAAAATCTTAGTTTTGGTCTCGAGTGCGCTGACGGCAGCGCTTTTGACGAGTTGCGGTGGTGGGGGAAGCTCTCCTTCCACCAGCACGAGCTCTTCCACGCTGGCCTCCGGGACGGTGGCCGTTGGCGCCCCGATCAGCGGGGCCTCGGTAACGGCCAGAGATGGCTCTGGGAACACCTCCAACACGGTGACGGCGAACGAGCAGGGGGAATATTCAGGCTTAGACCTGAGTGGTCTGAGCGGACCGATCATCATCGAGGCGACGGGTCAGCTAGGCCAAACCACTTTTAAGCTCTCGACTCCCATGTCAAGTGCTACCTCAGGCATCGCCAACGTCACCCCACTCACCACCATATTGTCGGCCATGCTGGCCGGCGGCGATCCGACCCAACTGACTACGAGTGCAATTACTGCAGCGCAGCTGGCCGCTGCCAAGCAAAAATTGGCCGAAATCGTTGCGCCGGTTGTTCTAACCATACAGGCGCCGAGCTCAGCCGATCCCATCAGCACGGCTTTCGTGGCTGACAACACCGGGGCGGACAAGTTGCTTGATGCGCTTGACATACGCTACCGCGACGGGGCGATCATCATGTCGAACCGCCTGGAAAAAGTTCAGGAGGGACAAACAGAATCTGATTTAACTGCCGTGACTGTATCGGTTACTCCTGGATCCGCGCCTTCCGCCTCGGGGACCTTGCCGGCGGGAGCCAATATCAACACGTCCTGGCTGTCGCAAATGGCCAGCGCCCTTGAGGCTTGCTTCGCGCTGGCACCAAGCCAGCGGGTCACATTCACCAACGATGTGGCGGGTATTCCCATAGCCAGCGCCATGCATGCCACCTGCGGGCAGGCCATGGACTCGCGCTACCTGCAAAACAGCTTCGACTTCAAGCAGCGCTGGGTATATGCTCTCAAAGATGCCACTTTTAATAACAGCAAGTTCAAGATTCAATTGCGCTATGTGGTGGCCGATGCTTTCGGCGCTGGGGACGACGCCTATGTGGTCAATGTCCACTTCAAGGACGCTGAGGGTAACGGTTACACAAGGCCTGAAGTGGTTCGAAAAGTCGGAACTGATTTCAAGCTCTACGGCAACCAAAGGCAGGCAGAGGCCTACGTCGAACCGGTAATCACCCAAATCAGCGAATTCGAAAACGGATCTTCAAGCGGTAACCGCATCGAAGGTCGGCTGAGGATGGTCCTCACGCCGCACCGTATCATCACGGCTGGGGTGGGAGAATTCAAATACAACGGATCGAACAAGGCCGATCCGCAATACGTGTGTGCCTGGGTGACTGGCCTGGGCTTGCCTGGTGACGGGGTGCTTGGGGGCGACGGTAAGCCGCGCGGTGGGATTTTGATTAAAGTGCCACGTAGCGATTATGTGGCGCGCCAGGACTACATGGCCGTTCATGTGAAATTCCCGGACACCTTCAATCCCGAAGGCGTGCTGGACGATAAGAAGCTCCTCCTCAAGGCCTGCGCCGCCCGCGAGTGGAACGGCACGGCCTACGAGGTAGCCACTTGGAACACGAACAATCAATTCACCATCGATTGGGCCAAGATCAATGCCTCAGGGACCTTCGCATGGCCAACCACCACCGGCAGCGGACTGTCTTGGGCGGGGACGAGCAACAGTTACAACGGAACGGGAGGTAGCCACCGGACAGGTACTTACCGTGTGAACCCTGTCACAGCTGCCACTAAGGCGGCTTACCGGCCGACCGTGATGCCGGTCTACACCTTCTATGCCTTCAAGGTCAGTGACCTTCCAACTGTGGCCTCGATTTACACGGATGGAAGTTACTCTGGTAGCCGGGCCATACCCATCATCCCCGCCAACGCCTCCGGACAAACCATGGCCGAGAGTTTCTTCAGCAGTGCCCAGATCATCAAGGCCCGCATGGCAGGCGCAATGCCCTACCTGGAGACCAATGCCGATGGTGTCTATGTCGGTAACAGCCGCTTCAGCGCGATTACCCCATCGAAAGCACAGACTTTCCTGGGCACCGGCGCATCGGCAATCCCCAATGGTGGCGCCCTGGATCTGAGCTGGATCGTCCCTAGCGGGGGCACCGGCGTGGACCGGGTCGGTTACTCCTGCTGGGCCAACTGGACCAACAACGGAAGTGAAGTGCGCTGGGGGCCTTCTTCTTCCAGCAACAGCTGGGGAGTGCCGCGGAGCGTCACCAGCAAGTTGTTCACTCTGGAGGAAGCGTGCGAGGCCTTGTCTGGCTCCGGCAGCAGTATTCCTGGGACGACGGTCAATTCATCGAGCAAGTACCGCGAGGTCTGGACACGAAGCTACGACGAGGAAAACCGGCAAATTCAGGGTGTGACTTACGCCAAGCGCTGAGTGCCCACTAGGGGAGCCAGCGCGAGCCGGCAGAATTAACTCCAAGGGGCTGCCTGCGGGGGGGTGAGGGCGATCGGTGCGGGGTGCGCCTTGCGGGGGTACCATAGCCCTGCTGTTGAATACCAACCAAATCTGACCCCGGGTTGTCGTTCAAATTTGACCCCACCCT
>CAZCSD010000018.1:0-38287 GCA_964501235.1 uncultured Polaromonas sp.
GATGGTGGCGTCGTCCAGGTTCTTCTTCCAGTTGAAGGACGGCGAGCAGTTGTAGCTCAGCAACTTGCCCGGGCAGGCGGCATGCACGGCCTGGGCGAATTCGCGGGCAAATCCCAGGTCGGGCGTGCCGGTTTCGCACCACACCAGGTCGGCGTAGGGCGCGTAGGCCACGCCGCGGCTGATGGCCTGCTCCAGGCCGTTTTTGACGCGGTAAAAGCCTTCCTGAGTGCGCTCGCCCGTGAGGAAGGCCTTGTCGTTGGCATCGTGGTCACTGGTCAGCAGGTTGGCCGCCTCGGCGTCGGTGCGGGCCAGGATGATGGTGGGCGTGCCCATCACGTCGGCGGCAAAACGGGCCGAGATCAGCTTTTCGCAGGCTTCCTGCGTGGGCACCAGCACCTTGCCGCCCATGTGGCCGCACTTCTTGACAGCGGCCAGCTGGTCTTCGAAGTGCACGCCGGCGGCGCCCGCGGTGATCATGTTCTTGGTCAGCTCGAAGGCATTGAGCACACCACCAAAGCCGGCTTCACCGTCGGCCACGATGGGCAGGAAATAGTCGATGAATTCTTTGCTGCCGGGCTCAACGCCCCGGGCCCACTGGATCTCGTCGGCCCGCTTGAAAGTGTTGTTGATGCGGCGCACCATGGTGGGCACCGAGTCGTAGGCATAGAGCGACTGGTCCGGGTACATGGTCTCCGAGGTATTGCCATCGGCGGCCACCTGCCAACCCGACAGGTACACGGCCTCCAGGCCGGCTTTGGCCTGCTGCATGGCCTGGCCGGCGCTGATGGCACCGAAGGCGTTCACGTAACCCTTCTTGGCGCCGCCGTTGATCTTTTCCCAGAGCTTCTCGGCACCGCGCTTGGCCAGGGTGTGCTCAATCGGCATGCTGCCGCGCAGGCGCACCACGTCGGCGGCGCTGTAGCCGCGCTTGATGCCCCTCCAGCGGGGGTGGCTGGCCCACTCTTTTTCGAGGGCGGCGATCTGTTGTTCGCGACTGAGTTGTTCCGTCAAGGTCTGTGGCATAAGAGACTCCAGGCAAGTTAAAAAAAGGGGGGGCCAGTGAGGTCGGGCTGCCTGAGGCAAGCAGTACGCCGTCCTGTTCCTTGCCTTCACTTTAAGTCTTCTACAAGACCCAGGAACTCTCTTGTGTCTTATACAAGATAAAAATTTTCATCAATAAAATCAATGGCCTTTTAATTGCATTTCTCTATACGATATCCTATATCTCATATTGAGAAAAATCGCTGCGCCGCAACATTTCTATTTATCGCTATACGAAAATTTATTCCTGCAATGTGATAAGTCCAGTCGCGATGCAGCCCTCCCCGCCCGGCCGCACGCCCATCGACCCTCCCGAATCAGACGGGGCGCGACGCCTGGTGGGCGATCCAGTCCCCGCCAGGGATACGCGGCCATGCGCGGGCGACCGCACTGTCCATCTCGTAAAGCAGGGCGCGGCAGGGCAGGTTCAGGCCCTCATGGACGACCAGAGCCTGCACCCGGCGGTACTCCCCCGAGCGCTGAGGCCAGACCTCTTCAAGCCGGTCCAACCAGACTTGTGCCTCAGGGTCAACACCGTAGAGCTCACCCACGACCCAATCGGATCGGCCAAGAACCAAGCCGGGATACCCGCCCAGGTCATGAAGTTGACCGCGCACGCGCGCGCGCCCTCGCCACCGCGCACGCTCGCCGAGCTGCGCGATGTCGTTGCTCCCGCCTCGACGCAGCGTCCCGTAGACAAACACAAGCGCCTCGCTTGGCCAAGCAGCTCCGTCGGACAATGCGTGCGCAAGTTCTTGCGGCATGATGCAACCGTGCCCTCAACAAACGGCTAACACTCAAATCCCATGAATCGAATTGTGGCGCAGGGCTGCCTGGCCCTGAGCATGACGCTGGTGGGCAGCTATGTGGCGCTGTCCAAACCCCTGGTGGCGGCCATGCCGGTCTTCCTGCTGGCTTGGCTGCGCTTTGCCATCGGGGCGGTGGCGATGATGCATTGGCTGCGCAAACCGGCCGATGAACCTGCGCTGGATGCCCACACCCAGCGCCTCTTGTTCATCGAAGCCCTGCTGGGCAATTTCCTGTTTTCGATCTGCATGCTCTACGGAGTGGCGATGAGTTCGGCTGCTGCCGCTGGCGTGATCATGGCCGCTATTCCGGCGATGGTCGCGGTACTCGGCTGGCTCTGGCTGGGTGAGAGGCTAACGCCGCGCACGCTGACGGCCACTGCACTGGCCGTGCTGGGTATTGCACTGCTGGCCAGCGGACGCAGCCCCGCCACGCAGACGCAGCAGGCCCTCTGGGGTTACGCCCTGCTGATGGGCGCGGTCTTCTGCGAGGCCAGTTATGCGGTCATTGGCAAACGACTGAGCGCCAGCTTATCGGCACGCCGCATCACCGCACTGATCAACCTCTGGGGCTTGATCCTGATGACCCCCCCGGGCCTGTGGGCGGCCCTGCACTTTGACTGGGGGTCGACACCGCTGTGGGTCTGGCCTCTGCTGCTTTTTTATGCACTGGCTGCCAGCATTTGGACCGTCTGGCTCTGGATGACCGGCTTGCGTGGCGTGTCGGCTGCCGAGGCTGGCGTGTTCACGGTGATGCTGCCCATCAGCGCCAGCCTGGTGGGGGTGCTGGTGCTGGGCGAGCATTTGTCCGACCTTCAGTGGCTGGCCATGGGCCTGGCTCTGGCGGGGCTGGTCCTGGCCACCCGGCCATCCCGATAAAAAAGCCGACCTCTGGGGTCGGCCGCATCAGTGGCGCCGGCACCGGCGCGAGCGCCGGCTATGCCGCGTCTCAGGGCTTGTGGGGGGCCGAAGGATGCGCCGCCTGATGCAGCGCAGTCTCTATGCTGTGGCCCCGCGAGGCAATCAGCGTCGGGGCCAGCGAGCCCAGGATCATGCCAAGAATCGAGGCGGCCAAACCGATCAGGTTGGCCGGAATCATGGCCTCAGGCGCCGTCATGGTAGCCCCCAGCCAGGCGCCTATGCCAAGCACAAAGGACAAAAGAGCCCCCTGGGTGTTGGCCCGCTTCCAGTAGGCACCGGCGACCAGGGGCACGAAGGCTCCACAGAGGGTGACGTTGTAAGCGTTTTGCACCATCTCGTACATCGTGCTTTTGCTGTTCATCGCAAACAGCAGCGCACAAGCGGTGAAGGTGACCAGAATAATGCGCAGCGTCACCAACATCTGGCGGTCGCTCATATTGGGGACGAAGGGACGCAAGACGTTTTCGGTGAAGGTGGCCGTGGGTGCCAACAGCGCACCGCTGGCGGTCGAAAGAATGGCCGAAAGCAAGGCACCGAAAAACAGGACCTGGGCCCACACCGGCATCTGCCCCAGAACCAAGTCGGGCAAGATGCGCTGAATTTCCCGCGCATCCTCAGACTCAAAGAGCTTGGCCAATTCAGGGGAGTGCACGATGGCGGCATAGGCGATATAGATCGGCACGAAGGCGAACACAAAATACACCAAAGCGCCGATGGTGGTGCCGCGCACAGCCGTCTTCTCGTCCTTGGCGCTGGTCATGCGCTGAAAGACATCCTGCTGGGGGATGGATCCAAAGGCAAAAGCAAAGAAAGCGCCGGCCATGGCCCACCATCCCGCCGCGTCCATATTCAGATCGAAGAGGATCAGCTTGCCCTCGGAGGCTGCCTGAGAGATCACCTTGGTGGCGCCGCCGGCCAAGTCACCGACCAGCCAGGCCACCGCCGACAACCCAATCAGGATCACGATGGTCTGCAGCAAATCCGTGAAAGCCACCGACCACATGCCGCCAAAGATGGTGTAGACCACCACAATGGCCGCGCCGATCATGATGCCGGTCTGGAATGAAACGGCGCCACCTGAGAGCACATGGATGACCAACCCCAGGGCCGTCAATTGGGCCGAGGTCCAGCCCAAATAACTGAGCACGATGGCCACGCTGGTGAGCACCTCGACCGACTTGCCGTAGCGCACCTTGTAGAAGTCGCCGATGGTCAGCAGGTTGAGTCGGTAAAACAGGCGGGCAAAAAGCAGCGCCGCCAGCACCAGACAAAGCGACGCCCCGAAAGGATCGCCTGAGATGCCCGATAGCCCGTCGCGGGTGAAAGTGGCCGAAACCGAGAGCACCGTCTCGGCACCGAACCAGGTGGCAAACACGGTGGCCACATTCATGTATAGGGGCAGGCTGCGCCCGGCCACCAGATAGTCCTTGGCGCCGTGAACCCGGCGCGCTGCCAGCAAGCCGATGGCGATAGTGACCAAGAGATAGGCCACAACAAAAGTCACAAGCATGATGCCTCCCATCAAAGAAACAGACCGGGCCCGCAAGCATCAAGATCGGGAGCGCGAGGGCCGGCAAGGGATGCGCCCCGGCAAAAGATGCCCGGCGCGCCGCGGAGTTTAATTTCAATTGCCGTTCAGCCGAGCCGGTTGGCAAGGTAAAACCCTTTTGCAAGCCCCGGCTAGTGACAGCCGTCCGATCCGGGCACCATCCCGAAGAGGGGACCGACGGGCCAGCGCGAGCCAAGCGCCATGGCCTACGAAATATGCACCGCAGAGCTGCTCAAAGAGACCTGATGCAGGGGAATAATCGGCGAAAGCGAGGGACTTTGGGTCAAGCCAAGGAAGAGAAAAATGATCAAAGAAACAATGAAGATTGCGTGCTCAAGCTGCAATTTGCGGGAACTGTGCATGCCGGCAGGGCTGAGCGAGGCCGAAATGCGGCGGGTCGACGAATTGATCAGCAGCCGGCGCAGCATCAAGCGCGGAGGCCTCTTGTTTCGCAACGGCGAACCTTTCTCCGGCCTTTACGCGATCCGAACCGGCTTTTTCAAAACCGCCCTGACCACAGAAGATGGACGCGATCAAGTCACCGGCTTTCAGATGGCCGGCGAAATCATCGGGCTCGACGGTATCGTCAATGAGCAGCACACCTGCGACGCGATCGCGCTAGAAGATGCCGAAGTATGTGTCCTGCCCCTTGACCGACTCGAGAACCTCTCGCGCGAGGTGGGCGCCCTGCAAAGGCATATCCATCGCATCATGAGCCGCGAGGTCGTGCGCGAACATGCGGTGATGCTGCTGCTGGGCAGCATGCGTGCCCGAGAACGGCTGGCTGCCTTCCTGCTTGATTTGATGCAACGCTTGCAAGCACGCGGATTTTCGAGGTCCGAATTGATCCTGCGCATGACCCGCGAGGAAATCGGCAGTCACTTGGGCATAAAGCTCGAAACTGTCAGCCGCACCTTTTCGCGCTTGGCCGAAGAGGGCCTCATCGAGGTCAGGCAACGGCACATCCTCATCCGTGATGTCGAGGGGCTCAAGCGATGGGTTCATCCACCCACCTACCACTGAACTCGCAAGTGCCGGGTCCACGACACCGGCCCCATCGCTCAGGCAGCCGGGACCCAAAAACACGCAGCTCGGCACGCAAGTGTGGGCGCCTCTTGAGCCTGAAAGACTCAAAATCGGTATATCTTGATCTGAATCAAATCGGTCGCTGGCCATGCCTCTTAGCCTTGAAGGACAGGAGGCTCCATGTACGAACGCATACTCATCCCCACCGACGGCTCCAAGCTCTCGGCCAAGGCCGCGCAAACGGCCCAGCAACTGGCCCAACTCACTGACGCCCAGCTCATCTTCCTTCAAGTCGTGCCGCGCTATCCGATCAGCTACTTTGAAGGGGGTATCAGCATCCCGGTCGCTCAGGTGGGACAGATCGAAAAGGAGTGGAGCGACAAGGCACAGGCTCTGGTCGACGAACTCAAACGCAAGGCCGAAGCCAAAGGGCTCAAGGCCAAGGCCCTGACAGTGCGCTCAGACCTGATTGCCGAGTCGATCATCACCTGTGCGAAGAAGAATAAATGCGACCTTATCGTCATGGCCTCGCACGGTCGCAAGGGCCTCAAGCGTCTGCTGCTCGGCAGCGAAACCACTCATGTGCTCACGCACTCCCAGGTACCCGTCATGGTGTTGCGCTGACGCACCGAGGTTCGGGGCGTGCTCGACCGAACGAATCGATCAACAGGTCGAGCTGCCAAACAAGGCTTTGTGCTGATCGCGCAACAGGTTCTTTTGCACCTTACCCATTGTGTTGCGCGGTAGCTCGTCCACCACAAAACAACGCTTGGGGATCTTGAAGTTGGCCAGTTTGGCCTTCAGGGCGGCCACGATCGCCTCGGCCTGCACGCTCGCGCCCGCCTTGACAGTGACCACAGCCACACCGACCTCGCCAAAGTCCGGGTGCGGCACGCCTATGACCGCGCTCTCATTGACCCCCGGCAATTCGTTGATATAGCCTTCGATTTCGGCCGGATAGACGTTGTAGCCGCCGCTAATGATCAGGTCCTTGCTACGCCCGACGATGGTCACATAGCCCTGCGCGTCGATCAGGCCCACATCGCCGGTCTTGAACCACCCGTCCGCGGTGAAGTCTTCGCGGGTCTTCTCGGGCATGCGCCAGTAGCCCTTGAACACATTGGGGCCGCGCACCTCGATGCCGCCGATCTCGCCGGCCGGCAGGTCCTGTTCCCCCTCCCCCCGCACCCGAACACCCACCCCGGGCAAAGGAAAGCCCACCGTCCCGCCGCGGCGCGGCCCCTCTGAAGCCCGATAGGGGTTGGAAGTGAGCATCGCCGTCTCACTCATGCCGTATCGCTCCAAGATGGTGTGCCCGGTGCGCTCCTGCCATGCGCGGAAGGTTTCGATCAGCAAGGGGGCCGAACCAGAAATGAACAGACGCATCTTGCTACAGACCTGCCGGTTCAATGCGGTCTCACCGAGCATGCGCACATACAGCGTGGGAACACCCATGAAGACCGTCGCCCTGGGCAGCAGACCCATAACCGTCTGTGGATCAAACTTGCCCACCCAGAGCATGGGGCTGCCGTTGATCAAAGCTCCGTGCAGCGCCACAAAAAGGCCGTGCACATGAAAGATGGGCAGCGCATGAACGAGCACATCGTCGGGCTGCCAGCCCCAATAGGTCTTGAGCACCACTGCATTGCTCAGCAGGTTCTCGTGCGTGAGCATGGCCCCCTTGCTGCGGCCGGTTGTGCCGCTGGTGTAGAGAATGGCGGCCAGATCATCCGGTTTTTTCTTGGCGATGGTGTGCGTATCACTCTGATGAACCGCGCGCTCGAGCAAAGAACCGGTACGGTCATCGTCGAGGGTAAAGACCGCCTTGGCTCCGGCCTTGAAGGCAATCGGGCTGACCCAGCCGAAGTTCTTTCGACTGCACACCACCACGGCCGGCTCGGCATTGCCGACGAAATACTCGATCTCGGCGCTCTGATAAGCCGTATTGAGCGGCAAAAACACAAAACCGGCGCGCAAGGTGGCCAGGTAGAGTATCGCTGCCTCCACCGACTTATCGACCTGCACAGCGATACGCGCGCCGGGCTCGAGTTTCAGCGAGGCCAACAGGTTAGCCATCATCGCGGTGGCCCGATCGAGGTCCCGCCAGGAATACTTCAGGCCGTTGTCCGTTTCAATGGCGACCTGATCGAGCTGGTCAGGAAAGGCGGCGCGCAGCGCCGCGAAAAGATTGTGATTGCTCATGATCAACTCGGAACAGTCAGGAAAAACGAGGGCTGCGCTTGGCCATAAAAGCGGCCACACCCTCGCGGTGCTCAGCCGAATCGGCGTAGTCGTAAGCGGTGGCGATCAGATCGGGCAAGGCTTGTCCGCCCCGGTCGGACAAGGCTCGCAGCGTGGCCTTGTTCATGCGGGCGGCCCGCGGCGCAAGAGCCAACAGGCGGCCGATCAAGCTTTGCACCTGATCGGACACCTCGGCATCGGCGCAGACACGATGCACAAAACCGCGCTGCAGCAGGGTCTCGGCCTCGAGCACTTGGGCGGACAACAACATCTCCCGCAGGGTCGAGGCCCCAGCGACGCGGGCCACCAGATCGGCCTCACGCGGGGCCATGGGAAAGCCCAGTCGTGCAATCGGCGCGCCAAAACGCGCGCCCCGGGCGGCCCATCGAATGTCGCAACAGCAGGCGATTTCAAGCCCGGCGCCCATGCAATTGCCCTCGATCTGAGCCACGATAGGCAGATCGCACTCAAGCATGGCCGACAGTCCGCCCCAGACCTCGACCTCATGGAACTCACGCAGCAAGTCCGGCTGGAAACGAAAGTCGGCGTATTCGGCAATGTCACCGCCCGAGCAGAAGTGGCCCGCCTCCCCCTGCACGAGCACCAGGTTCACATCGGTGGCGCTGTGCAGCTGCAGAAAAATCTGCCGCAGCTGATGCCACATCGCGCGGGTCATTGCATTCATGCGCTGCGGGTGTCGCACGAGTACCCGCGCCAGCGCGCCTTCACGCTGGCAGACGATCTGCCCGCTCATGAACCGTCGGGCCAGACCGAAAGCACGAGGAGGCCGGGCAACATCAGTCGAGCTTGGCGCCCGATGCCTTGACCACAGCGGCCCAGCGCTTGACCTCGGCGCTGACGAAGCTGCCAAACTGCGCCGGGGACAGATTGCCGAAGTCCGCTCCGTTGTTGGCCCAGATGGTCTTGATCTCCTCGGCGGCGGTGGCCCGACGCAGCTCCTCAAGGATACGGGCCTGCACATCGGCGGGCGTGGCACGGGGGGCCCAGATGCCATACCAGGTGGTCACCGTGTACTCAGGCAGACCCAATTCAGCCGCGCAGGGCAGATCCGGAAAAGCCGGGTTGCGCTTGCTGCCGGCCACCATCAGGGCCTTGATGCGCCCGCCCTTGATATGCTGGGCCGAAGAGCCCAGCCCATCGAACATCATGTCCACGTTGCCGGCAATCAGGTCCTGCAAGGCCGGTCCGGCGCCCCGGTAAGGAATGTGGGTGATGAAGGTTTTGGTCTGCTGCTTGAACAGCTCACCGGCCAGATGGTGGGACGTTCCTGCGCCGGCCGAACCGTAGTTGAAACGGCCCGGCGATTTGCGCACCCGATCCAGGAATTCCTTGAAATCCCCGGGCTGGCTTTTGGGATTGACCACCAGCACCTGGGGCACATTGGCCATCAGGGCCAGAGGGGCGAAGTCTTTCTCAATGTCATAGTCGAGCCGGGGATACATGGAGGGGGCGATGGCGTGGTGAACGGCGCCCATGAACAAGGTGTAACCATCGGGCGCGGCCTTGGCGGCCGCGCTGGCCCCTACCGTCCCACCGGCACCGCCACGGTTGTCAATCACCATTTGACGGCCGGTCAACTTGGCGAACTGGGCCGAGAGGGGCCGCGCAAACGCATCCGTGCCGCCGCCCGCCGGGAAAGGCACGATCAAATTCACGGGCTTGGTTGGCCAGCCGCTCTGAGCGTGGCTACTCCAGCCCAGCCCGGCGAGGGAGGCCGCACCGGCTTGCAAAACAACCCGACGGGAAAGCGGTGATTTGAGAAAGTGCATGGTGTCTCCTTTTTTTAAACAAGCCCCTGAGCTCTGGGGCTCGGCAATCGGCCCGAGCTGAGAAGCCCCATCAGGGCAACGCAACTAAACGCCCCTGAATTGTCGCCTCACCCGGGCTCCGAGTGCACAAGGGGGTCATCTGGGCGCCGCGGCAGCAGCCCGATGACCCGACCCGACCCACAACAACACCCCACCGACGATCATGGGCAGGCAGAGCCACTGCCCCATGGACAGCCCCAGGGACAGGACGCCCAAATAATCATCGGGCTGACGAAAGTACTCCGCGATAAAGCGCAGGACGCCATAGCCCACCAGAAAAGCCGCCGAGACACGGCCCATGGGCTGGGGCCGCCGTGCCAGCAGCCAAAGCAGCACGAAGAGCAGAAGGCCCTCCAGGAGAAACTGATAAATCTGAGAAGGATGCCGAGGCTGCATCGAACCGCTACCGGGAAAAACCATGGCCCAGGGCAGGTCCGCCGGGGCCGGACGACCCCACAACTCGCCGTTGATGAAATTGCCCAGGCGGCCCGCAGCCAGACCGGTGGGGACGCAAGGGGCGATCAAGTCCATCACCTGCAGCCAGGGCCGTCCCCGTGATCGCGCAAACCACCACTGAGAAACCAGTACCCCAAGCAGGCCGCCATGAAAACTCATCCCGCCTTGCCAGAGGGCCAAAATTTCCAGGGGATGAGCGGCGTAGTAGGCCGGCTTGTAGAAGAGGCAGTAGCCCAAGCGTCCACCGAGCACCACACCCAATACGCCCAGAAACAAGAGATCCTCGACATCGCGGGCGGTCCACGGGGCCGGTGTACGCACCGAAACGAAGGGTTCGTGCTTCAGGCGAAGACGCGCGAGCCCGAAGAACAGGCCAAAGGCCGCCAGATAGGTCAGGCCGTACCAGTGAATCGCCAGCGGCCCGATCTGCAGCGCCACCGGATCGATGGAGGGATGCATCAGCATGGGCGGACATTGTAGGAGGGGGCATTGCCTCAACCCGCAGCGAACCCGACGCGGACCTGCGTCTGTGGTGACCTCTCGGGGGCAAAACCTACAATGCAGACTCCTGAACCAGAAAGCCCAAGAGACATGAGCGACAAGATCATCCCCATCCTGCCCATCAACCGCCGCAGCGCCAACATCACCGAAGGCAAGTCGCGGGCACCCAACCGATCCATGTTCTACGGCATGGGTTACAAGGAAGGCGATTTTTCCAAGCCCATGATCGGCGTGGCCAACGGTCACAGCACCATCACACCTTGCAACAGCGGCCTGCAAAAACTCGCCGATGCTGCGGTGGCCGGGATCGAGGACGCGGGGGGCAACTCCCAGGTTTTTGGCGTTCCCACCATCTCCGACGGCATGGCCATGGGTACCGAGGGCATGAAGTATTCCCTGGTCAGCCGCGAGGTCATCGCCGATTGCATCGAGACCTGCGTGCAGGGCCAGTGGATGGACGGGGTGCTGGTCATCGGGGGCTGCGACAAGAACATGCCCGGGGGTCTGATGGGCATGCTCAGGGCCAACGTGCCGGCCATCTATGTGTACGGCGGCACCATCCTGCCCGGTAAATGGCAGGGACAGGATCTCAATATCGTCAGTGTGTTTGAAGCGGTAGGCCAGAATGCGGCCGGTACGCTCAGCGACCGAGATCTCCGGGAAATCGAGCAGCACGCCATCCCCGGCAGCGGCTCCTGCGGCGGTATGTACACCGCCAACACCATGAGTTCGGCCTTCGAAGCCCTGGGCATCTCGCTGCCCTACTCCTCCACCATGGCCAATGTGCATGAGGAAAAAGTCGCCTCAGCGCGCGAGTCAGCCCGAGTGCTGGTCGAGGCTATCAAGAAAGACATCAAGCCCAAGGACATCGTCACGCGCAAATCCATCGAGAACGCAGTGGCCGTCATCATGGCCACGGGGGGGTCGACCAACGCCGTCTTGCACTTCCTGGCCATCGCGCATTGCGCGGGCGTGGAATGGACCATCGATGATTTCGAACGTATCCGCAAGCGTACCCCCGTACTGTGCGACCTCAAGCCCAGCGGCCGCGCGCTCGCCGTGGATCTGCACCAGGCCGGAGGCATCCCCCAAGTCATGAAGATCCTGCTCAATGCCGGACTGCTGCATGGCGACTGCATCACCATCACCGGGCAGACGATCGCCGAGGTGCTCAAGGACGTACCCAATGCCCCGCCCGAGCAGAGCGTGATCCACACCATCGACAACGCCATGTACAAGCAGGGGCACCTGGCCATCCTCAAGGGCAACCTCTCCCCCGAGGGCGCCGTGGCCAAGATCACCGGCCTTAAGAACCCGGTGATCACCGGGCCGGCGCGGGTGTTTGACGATGAGCAGTCGGCCTTGCAGGCTATTCTCGATGGCAAGATCAAGGCCGGCGACGTCATGGTCCTGCGCTACCTGGGTCCCAAGGGCGGTCCGGGTATGCCCGAGATGCTCGCGCCCACTGGAGCGCTGATCGGCGCCGGCCTGGGAGAGAGCGTGGGACTGATTACCGACGGTCGCTTCTCAGGGGGCACCTGGGGCATGGTGGTCGGCCATGTGGCGCCGGAGGCGGCAGCGGGCGGCAACATCGCCTTCGTGCGCGAGGGCGATTCCATCACCATCGACTCGCACAAACTGCTGCTACAACTGAACATCAGCGAGACCGAACTGGCCGAGCGCAAGAAAGGCTGGCAAGCCCCGGCACCGCGCTACACCCGAGGCGTGCAGGCCAAGTTCGCCTTCAATGCGTCGAGCGCCAGCAAAGGGGCGGTGCTCGATGCCTTTTGAGCGGCGGCGCCCCGTGAGGCCCGATGGCCGCGAGGGCGCGGCTCCCGCTGGGGCTGGCCGATGCTGTCCCTCTCAGCAGCAGGGTCAAGTGCCCGGTCGCTCAAGTTTGGGGACAATCCCTAGGAGCAAGCCTGGGACTTTGCGCTCAAACTAGGCTCCTGATTCAACCTCACAGATTCCAAGTCCATGAAATCCGCTCTTCTCTTTGCCGCCGGTGTTCTCGCGCTGACAGTTTCTGCGGGTGCCAAAGCCGACCAGGCGCTGGCCCAAGCTAAAAACTGCATGGCCTGCCACGCTGTCGACCGCAAGCTGGTCGGCCCGTCCTACAAAGACATCTCCAAGAAGTACGCCGGGCAAAAAGACGCGGTGGCTATGCTGGCCGGCAAAGTCATCAAGGGCGGCGCGGGTGCCTGGGGCGCGGTACCCATGCCGGCCAACCCACAGGTCAGCGAAGCCGAGGCGCAGCGGCTGGTGACCTGGATCATGGCGCAGAAGTAAGCCCGCAAGGGGCGGCCGCGCCGTCGGGCTTGAATGGGCGGCAGATCGCCCAGGACGGCCGCGGTCCTATACTGGTCCGACGATTGTCTAACCGCCGACCATGAGCGCAAGCCAAGCCCCCCTGCTCACGCATCGCTGGCCCGGCTCTGAAAGCCGCCCCCGGGGGCAAGCCGGGCGAATGATGGCTGTGCTGGTTTTGCATGCCGGTCTAGGGTGGCTGCTCCTCAGTGCCACCGGTCAGCGTCTGGTTGAAAAGGTGGCGGTGCCGGTGCGCTTGCTGCTGACCGACTCGCCCGTCCAGGACGCCAAGACCCCGCCCGACCGGCCCGAAGCCGTGGCGCCTCGAGCGCTCGCCCGACCGTCCACCGAAGCGCCGTCCCCCTTAGCGCCTGCGGTCCCGGCGCCACCCCCCATCGCGCGCGAGACGCCCCCCTCCTCCCCCCCACCCGCGGCCGCGCCGTCCGCACCGCCTGCCTTGGCACCGCCTGCCCTTACACCGGCGCCCACACCGGCCACCTCGCAAGCGCCTCAGCCACCGGCCGCGACAGCAACGACCGGCGGGACGCTGACCGGAGCGCCCGCCGTACCGCCCCCCGCAACGAGCCCTGCGGTTCCCAAACCGGCGGCAGTTGTACCGAGTACGGCGGCAGCGCCGCCCTCACCGCCGCCGCGCATCGTGGGCGGGCTCAAGCCGGGCTCCTGCCCAAGGCCGGCCTATCCGGAGGTGTCTAAACGGCTCGAAGAGGAAGGCACCGTCGTGCTGCGCTTCCTGGTGGCCCCCGATGGCAAGGTCTTGCAAGCCGAAGTGGAGAAGAGCTCAGGGTACAGGCGGCTCGATGAGGCGGCGCGCACCGGCCTGGCCGGCTGCACCTTCGAGCCGGCCACCGTCGACGGCAAGCCAGTTCGCACCTGGGCCACGGTACCCTACACCTGGCGCCTCGAATGAGGCAGATCGCAACAAGGATCCTCATGAAACAACTCTCGACCCTGGTGGCCAGCGTGCTCGTATGCTCTGCCGCCCTGGCACAAGGTACGGCCGGGCCCGCCACCAACCCCTACGGCCTGGCCTCGCTGTGGACGCAGAGCGATGCCGTGGCCAAAGCCACTTTGCTTATCTTGCTGCTGATGAGCCTGGCCTCCTGGTACGTGATCCTGCTCAAACTGCAAGAGCAGCGGCAAATGGGGCGCCACCTGCGGCAGGCCGACGAGCGCTTCTGGTCGGCAGCCACCGTGCTCGAGGGCCTGAAGATGCTCGAGACGAACAGCCCGCTTTGCTTTGTGGTCCAGCGCGGCCTCGACAGCGCGGCGCAGCATCAAGGCATGGTCGGTCGCATCGAATTCCACGAATGGCTGGCGATGAATCTGCAACGCGCCATCCACCAGACCCAAAGCCGCATGCAGCGCGGCCTGACCTTGCTGGCTACCGTCGGATCGACTGCGCCCTTTGTGGGCCTGTTCGGCACAGTTTGGGGCATCTATCACGCGCTGGTACAGATCGGGCTCAGCGGTCAGGCCTCGATTGATAAGGTGGCCGGCCCGGTCGGCGAAGCCCTGATCATGACGGCCATCGGTCTGGCGGTGGCCGTGCCGGCGGTGCTGGGCTACAACGGCCTGCTCAGACGCAACAAGACCCTCTCGGAAGAGCTGCAAGCCTTCGGCTCGGATCTGCATGCGGTCCTGTTGGCCGCAGACCGGTCATGAGTCAGATGCGCTGGGGCACGCGGGCGCTGTACGGCGCGCCGGAGGAGCGCGAGCCGCTGGCCGAGATCAATACCACGCCGCTGGTCGATGTAATGCTGGTGCTGCTCATCATCTTTCTAATCACCGTGCCGGTAGCTACCGCCTCCATCGCCGTCGACTTGCCGATCGAGCGTACCGAAGTCAGGCAACTACAGCCGGGCATCCTCAGCGTCAGCATTGACCGGGACGGCCGCCTCTTTCTGGATCAGAGGCCCTTGCGGGATGCGGCAGAACTGAACCAAAAGCTGCAGGCACTGGGCGATCCGGATCGACCGGTGCACCTGGTGGCCGACCGCAATGCCCGCTACGGGCAGATCGAACCGGCCCTGCAAGTCCTGCGACGCAGTGGCATGCGGCAAGTGAGCTTTATCACCGATCCGAGCGAGCCTTGAGAGGCAATACGCATGACACCCCTGAGCCCGCACAGCAACGACAGCCCCGAACCGATGGTCGAGCTCAACACCACACCCCTGATCGATGTGCTGCTGGTCTTGCTGGTGATGCTCATCATCAGCATCCCGGCACCCAGGCACGCGGTCTCTATGGCGTTTCCCGCTGCTATCAGCGCGCCGCCGCCCATCAAGCCCGAGGTCATCGTTCTGGAACTGTTGGCCAACCAGAGCCTGCGCTGGAATGGCCAACTCCTGGCGGATCGGCAGGAGTTACAAACACGGTTGCAGCAAGCCGCCCAACTCAGTCCGATGCCCGCGCTGCACCTGCGCCCGCACAGGCAGGCTCCTTATTCAGCAGTGGCCCATGCGCTCTCAAGCGCCCAGCGTCAGGGACTCAAGCAGGTGGCTCTGCTCGACGGGTTTGAATAAAACCGAGAGGCCCAACACCGCAAGCGAATGTTTGTGGAAGCGCCGTCCCCGGCGCAAAGGACCTCCGGCGGGCTGCGTCCTGCTCAGTTGTTCTGAGACAACTGCTCCAAAATAGCGGGATTCTCCAGGGTGGAAGTATCCTGTGTGATCGTCTCACCCTTGGCAATGCCGCGCAGCAGCCGCCGCATGATCTTGCCCGAACGGGTCTTGGGCAGGTTGTCGCCAAAGCGGATGTCCCTGGGCTTGGCGATCGGCCCGATTTCCTTGCCCACCCAATCGCGCAGTTCTTTGGCCAAGGCCTTGGCCTCCTCCCCACTGGGCCGCGGACGCTTGAGGACCACGAAGGCGACAATGGCCTCGCCGGTCAGGTCGTCCGGGCGTCCCACCACCGCGGCCTCGGCCACCAGATCGGTCTTGGCCACCAGGGCCGACTCGATCTCCATAGTACCCATGCGATGGCCTGAGACGTTGAGCACATCATCAATGCGGCCCGTGATACGGAAGTAAGCCCGGTCAGCACTGCGCACCGCGCCGTCGCCGGCCAGGTAGTAGCCTTTGAGTTCTTCAGGGAAGTAACTCTTCTTAAAGCGCTCGGGATCGCCCCAGATGGTGCGAATCATCGAGGGCCAGGGCTTCTTGACCACCAAAATGCCGCCGCTGCCATTAGGCATGTCGTTGCCTTGCTCATCAACAATCGCCGCCGCAATACCCGGCAGAGGCAGCGTGCAGGAGCCCGGCACCAGCGGGGTGGCCCCGGGTAAAGGCGTGATCATGTGCCCCCCGGTTTCGGTCTGCCAGAAGGTATCGACAATCGGGCAGCGCTCACCGCCCACATGTTTGTGGTACCACATCCAGGCCTCGGGGTTGATGGGCTCGCCCACCGATCCCAGAATACGCAGGCTCGAGAGGTTCCAGTTCTTCGGATGCACCTTGGCATCGCCTTCAGCGGCTTTGATCAAGGAACGAATGGCCGTGGGGGCGGTGTAGAAGATGGTGACCTTGTGGCGCTCGATCATCTGCCAAAACCGGCCGGCATCGGGGTAGGTGGGCACACCCTCAAAAACGAGCTGCGTGGCACCAGCCACCAAGGGCCCGTAAGCCACATAGCTGTGGCCGGTGATCCAGCCAATGTCGGCGGTGCACCAAAAGAGATCGGTGGGCCGTACATCGAAGGTCCAGTCCATGGTCATTTTGGCCCACAGCAGATAGCCCCCGGTGCTGTGCTGCACCCCCTTGGGCTTGCCGGTCGAGCCCGAGGTGTAGAGAATGAAAAGCGGATGCTCAGCGCCAACCATCTCGGCCGGGCAATGGGTCGACTGGCCCTGCAGTGCTTCGCTGAGAAAGCGATCGCGACCGGCCACCATATTGCAGGCGGTGGCGGTACGCTGGTAGACCACAACGTTCTTGATGCTCTCGCAGCCGCCCAGGTTCAGCGCCTCATCGACGATCGCCTTCAAAGGCATTTCCTTGCCGCCGCGCATCTGATAGTTGGCCGTGATGACCGCCACCGCCCCGGCGTCCTGGATACGCTCTTGCAGGCTTTTGGCGGAAAAGCCGCCAAAGACCACCGAATGGGTGGCGCCGATGCGCGCGCAGGCCTGCATGGCCACCACGCCCTCGACCGTCATGGGCATATAGATGACGACCCGGTCACCCTTTTTGATGCCCATGCCCTTGAGCGCGTTGGCGAACTGGCAGACACGCGCGTGGAGCTCCTTGAAGGTCACCGAGCTGACCTGGCCATCATCGCTCTCGAAGATGATGGCCTTGCGATTTTCGGCCGGCGTACCCAGATGCCGGTCCAGGCAGTTGTAGGAGGCATTGAGTTGACCATCGGCAAACCACTTGTAGAAAGGCTTGTTCGAATCGTCGAGCACCTCGGTGAAGGGCTTGTGCCAGATCAGGTTATCTCGCGCGTGCTTGGCCCAGAAGCCTTGGAAATCCGATTCGGCCTGGCGGCACAGATCTTCGTAGGCGGCCATGCCGGAAATACGCGCCCCGGCCACGGCGGCCTGAGGAGGGGGAAACACCCGGTTTTCAACCAGGACGGACTCGATGGCAGAGGGGCTGGTGCTCATGGAAGGGGTCTCCTTTGCGATGCGCTGCGAACTGTCGAGCAAAGCTCTTACAGGCTTCTGACGAAACGCGGAGCTTACACAGGCTGGGCGGGGGACATCCATAGGGGTCAAGCCCTAGAATCGCAATTTTGACGACCCGCTGCCATGACCGATCTCGTTACTCCCAAGTCCGCACGTATGCGCCCGCTGCCCCGGCTGATCTTCGCCAGCCGCTGGCTGCAACTGCCCTTGTACATCGGCCTGATCGCGGCCCAGGGCGTCTATGTGTTCCATTTTCTGGTTGAGCTTACCCACCTGGTCGAGGCGGTGATGGGCAGCCAGAGCGCCCTGCAGGCCCTGGTGACCAGCATAGGCTACAAGTCCGATGTGCCGCTGACCGCACTCAACGAGACGGTGATCATGCTGGTGGTGTTGGCCTTGATCGATGTGGTCATGATCTCCAACCTTCTGATCATGGTCATCGTCGGCGGCTATGAGACCTTTGTCAGCCGCATGGAAC
This sequence comes from uncultured Polaromonas sp., assembly GCA_964501235.1. Taxonomy (GTDB): domain Bacteria; phylum Pseudomonadota; class Gammaproteobacteria; order Burkholderiales; family Burkholderiaceae_C; genus Polaromonas. The sequence goes on from CAZCSD010000018.1 coordinate 17,798, forward strand.
TTGAAGGCCATCCGGATCAGCCCGAGTGGCTCAGCCATGTCAACGCCTCGGTGCTCAAGGTCAAGCTGGCCACTGCCATCATCGGCATCAGCTCGATTCACCTGCTCAAAACGTTCATCAATGCGGCCAACTACGACACCAAGGTACTGCTGTGGCAAACCGTCATTCATGTCACCTTCTTGCTCAGCGCCCTGGCCATTGCATTGACCGACCGGCTGATGTCCCGCAGCGACGCAAGCGAAAAACACTGACACCCGGCCAAAGCAGCCCTCAACGCCACCTGCACGCCCCATGAGCACGACCAGCCCCACCACCACCACCATCTCGCAGGCCGACCTGATTGAATCGATCGCGGCCGCCTTGCAGTACATCAGCTACTACCACCCGGCTGACTACATCGCGCATCTGGCCAGAGCCTACGAGCGAGAACAAAGCCCGGCCGCCAAGGATGCAATTGCGCAAATCCTGACCAACAGCAAGATGAGCGCCACGGGCCACCGGCCGATCTGCCAGGACACCGGCATCGTCAATGTGTTCATCAAGATCGGCATGGACGTGCGACTAAGTGGCTTTACCGGTAGCCTGGAAGATGCGATCAACGAGGGCGTGCGCCGCGGCTACAACCACCCCGACAACACCCTTCGCGCATCGGTAGTGGCCGATCCACAGTTTGCGCGAAAGAACACCAAAGACAACACGCCGGCAGTCATCTTTACCGAGCTGGTGCCCGGCTCGACTGTCGATGTGACGGTGGCGGCCAAAGGTGGCGGCTCGGAGAATAAATCCAAGATGGTGATGCTCAACCCCAGCGACTCGGTGGTCGACTGGGTGCTCAAGACTGTACCGACCATGGGCGCCGGTTGGTGCCCGCCGGGCATGCTGGGTATAGGCATCGGCGGGACGGCCGAGAAGGCCATGCTGATGGCCAAGGAAAGTCTCATGGAAGACATTGACATGTACGAGCTGCAGGCCAAGGCCGGTCGCGGCGAGAAGCTCACGCAGGTCGAAGAGCTGCGGCTGGAGCTTTACAACAAGGTCAACGACCTTGGCATCGGGGCGCAGGGACTCGGCGGCCTGACCACGGTACTCGATGTCAAGATCAAGATGTACCCCACCCACGCCGCGTCCAAGCCGGTGGCCATGATCCCCAACTGTGCTGCCACCCGGCACGCCCACTTTGTACTCGACGGCAGCGGTCCGGCCTACCTGGAGCCGCCGAGCCTGGACCTGTGGCCCCAAGTCGATTGGAAGCCCGACGCCCAGAAGAGCAAACGCGTCAACCTGAACACGCTCACCCGGCAAGAGGTCGCCAGCTGGAAGCCGGGCGACACGCTCCTGCTCAACGGCAAGATGTTTACCGGCCGCGACGCCGCGCACAAACGTATCGAGGACATGCTGGCCAAGGGCGAAAAACTGCCCGTGGATTTCACCAACCGCGTGATCTACTACGTCGGTCCGGTCGATCCGGTGCGTGAGGAGGCCGTGGGTCCGGCAGGCCCCACCACCGCCACCCGCATGGACAAGTTCACCGAGATGATGCTCGCGCAAACCGGCCTGATCGCCATGATCGGCAAGGCCGAGCGCGGGCCCGCCGCGATCGAAGCCATCAAAAAGCACAAGTCGGCCTACCTGATGGCGGTGGGCGGTGCGGCCTATCTGGTATCCAAGGCGATCAAGAAGGCGCGGGTGGTCGGCTTTGAAGATCTGGGCATGGAGGCCATCTACGAATTCGATGTGGTGGACATGCCGGTGACGGTGGCGGTCGATGCCGGCGGCACCAGTGCCCACATCACCGGACCGGCGCAATGGCAAAAGCGTATCGCCTCGGGGGAGTTCAAAAACATCGCGGTCACGGCCGCGTGAGCGCAGCGGGCGGCCGGTGATCGGGGTCTACGACAGCGGTGTCGGCGGCCTGAGCGTGCTGCGGTCCTTGACCGAGCTGATGCCGAGCCAGTCCTACATGTACCTGGCCGACAGCGGTCACGGGCCCTACGGCGAACGCGACAGCGGCCATGTCATGGAACGGGCCGAGCGCGTAACGGACTGGATGATCGGGCGCGGCGTCAACGCCCTGGTGGTGGCCTGCAACACCGCAACCGCGGTGGCCATCGAGCCACTGCGCCTAGCCCACCCGGAACTTCCCATCATTGGCGTGGAGCCGGCCCTCAAGCCGGCCGTTGCGCTCAGCCGCACCGGACGGGTCGGCGTCATGGCCACCCGGGCCACCCTGACCAGCCTCAAATTCCAGCGACTGTTGGGGTCACTGGAGGACCAGGCCCATTTTGAAATGCGCGCGTGCGATGGACTTGCGATGGCCATCGAGAGGTGCGTCGAGCCCGATCCAAAGGGCCAAACCCCACCCGAGGTCTTGGCTCAATTGCGAGCCTGCGCCACGGCCCATGTGCGGGCCCTGGGACCGCTGGGCAGCGCCGGTGTCGACGTGATCGTTCTGGGCTGTACCCATTACCCGCTGATCAGCCCTCTTCTGCAAGAACTCGCCGGTCCCGACGTGCATTTGCTCGACACCGGTCCGGCCGTTGCGCGTCAAACCTGCAAACGGCTTGAGGAGGCCGGCTGGGCCAGACCCGCAAAAGGCCCGGAGGAGAAGGGGGAGGTCGAACTGCTCACCACAGGCCAGATAACCGCGCTGGAAGCGGCCGCGCGACGATGGATAGACTCCCTCCCGCTCAGACCCACGGTCCTCCCACTGCCCTGAACCAGCCCCAGCCTTTGAAGGGCCTAGTGCAGGTGGCGAGGCTTGCGCCCGCCACCGTGGCCGCCTGAAGAGCCGCCTGAGCCCCGGGGCGGGCGGCCTATCTGCATAGAACTGACCAAGTCATTGAAGCGCCGCTCGAACAAGCGATCAATGGCCTCCACCACCTCGCCCACTTCTGAGCTGTCGAAGTGCCGCTCCATCAGGCCAATGGCATCCTGCACCAGAAGATCGCGCTGCACCTGCATGATGGCCGCGGGCGAGGGGCCCACAAAGTACATCAGAAAATCATCGCGCGCCTGAGCGCCGCCCTCGCCCTCCTCAGCGGCCTCGTCGTCGTACTCAGCGTCATAAAAGGTGACCTCGATGGCCGCACCGGCCGCCGTCAGATCATTGAGAGCCATGCACGTTTCTTCGATGACCTGACGAAAATCGTCATCGCCGCTGACCGTCCAGCACATCTGCAAGAGGTGCTGCTCAGCGTCAAAACGAATACCCGGCTCCTCCTCGTAGGCACTGGCCGCTCCCGCAGCCAAGGACCGGGCGCCGGCGTACTTCCACAAAGGGCGCAAGGCCTCCTGCAAATGCGGGTAGGTCACATCCGGCTTCATTGGCACGTCAGCGTGCACGTGGATTTCCAGGGGGGCATCGATGGAGGGCATGGAGCGAGATCTTAACCGCCGCAGCCCAAGCAGCCCCGACCCGGCGCGCGCCCTCAAACCACCCTCGTGCGCAAAGTCCCTACCCCCTCTACGTGACCTTCCATCAGGTCCCCTCGCTCGACGGCGGCCACGCCAGCAGGGGTTCCGGTCATGATCAGATCGCCGGCCTTGAGCTCGAAAATGGCGGAGAGATAAGAAATAATTTCAGGGATTTTCCAAATCAACTGATCAATGTTGCTGGTTTGCCGTACCTGCCCGTTGACTTTGAGCCAGATGGCCGCCGTCTCCAAGGGCCCCGTGGTGGAGGCCGGCACGATATCCGTCATAGGGGCCGAATGCTCAAAGGCCTTGCCGATTTCCCAAGGGCGTCCCGTCTTTTTTGCTTCGTTTTGCAGGTCTCGGCGCGTCATGTCCAGACCGACGGCGTAACCGAAGACGTGCTGCTGGGCCGACTCAACCGGGATGTCAGTTCCGCCTTTGCCCAGGGCCAGAACCAGTTCGATCTCATGATGAACATTTTTCGAAACCGAAGGGTACGGAAAATCACCGTTGTCAATCACCAGGTTGTCAGGATTTTTGTTGAAGAAAAAAGGAAGTTCGCGGTCCGGATCAAAGCCCATCTCGCGGGTGTGCTCAGCATAGTTGCGACCGACACAGTAGATGCGTCGAACCGGGAAGCGCCGTGTATCCCCCTGCACGCCAAGCGAAACGGTTTTCTCCGGCGCGAAAAGATATTGGGACGCAGTGCTCATCGGGAGTTCTCCTTTTGAAGTTGTAATCAGCGAGATGATGCGAAATAACTAAACCGTCTTTCAGTCCACGCCAGAGCCTCGTTCAAAAGGAAGGCAAAAACAAAAAGAACCAGAATCAAGGCCCAGAAATGCTCCATGAGGAAATGCGAGGCATACACCTCGAACAAGGTTCCAAAGCCGACGATAGACACCAGCAGCTGCCCGATGACTACCCCCTTGACGGCCCGGATCATTCCCAATCGAATTCCCGCGAGAATTTCTGGTAAAGCCGCCCAAACATAAATGTTGACGAAAGACTGGAGGGGGGTGGCTCCGAAACTGCGCGCCATCTCGATCAGGGAGGCAGGAATGTTCAGTACGCCCGCACGGGCATTAAGAACAATGATCCACAGCGCGAAAAGCACCACGGTCAGCACGATGGTCACCTCACCGATTCCAGCAAGCACCATGATGACCGGCACCAAGGCCGACAGGGGAGCCGACAAAAACAGGCTGACCCAGGGCAAGATCAGCGCGTCAGCCGTCTTCACGCGCCCCATGAGCACACCTACCGGAATACCAATTGCGATGGCGATGGCTGTGCCCATGAAAAACGATTTGCCTGTGATGTACAGGGCCGTGGCAAACGAGGGCGTAGGCACTATCTCGAAGATGCGCACAAAAATTTTGCTCAAAGGCGGCAAAATCAGTCCCGCCTCGGTATGGCCCACAACTTCCCAGAGAATGGCCCAGACAATCAGAGACGAAAACAGCGGAATTCGAATGCCACGGATCAGCATGGAGAGACCTCAGTCCAGAAATTTCTTGAGGCTTTGCCAGATGTTTTCGACAGCATCAAGATACTGGGGCTCGCGACGTATGGCCTCCGGGTCGAGATGCCTGGAGATATTGGGCTCGATGATGGCAGAAACCCGGCTCGGTCGCCGGTGCAGGAGAACGATTCGGTCAGAAACATAAACCGCCTCCTCGATGCTGTGAGTTACAAAAATAAACGTCTTCTTTTCATTGGCCACCAAGTCCAGCATATCTTCCTGGAATTTCCTTCGAGTTTGCTCGTCAACGGCCGAGAAAGGTTCGTCCATGAGCAGGACTTTGGCATTGACGCACAAGGCCCGGGCCAGACCGACGCGCTGACGCATCCCCCCCGAGAGTTCATGCGGATACTTAAGCTCAAATCCTTTGAGACCGACTTTGGCGATGTAACTTTCCGCCACCGCCTCGCGCTGCGACTTGGGCACGCCCGTCAATTCCAGGCCAAACGCCACATTGCGTAAAACGCTCGCCCACGGCATGAGGGCGAAGTCCTGGAAGACGAAGGCACGCTCGGGTCCGGGTCCTTTGACAGGCCGCCCCTCCACCAGCACCTCGCCGCTGCTGGCCTGCAGAAGGCCAGCAATAATCTTAAGCAAGGTTGTCTTACCGCATCCAGAAGGCCCAAGGAGCGTGGTCAGTTTGCCCTGAGGAAAGTCAAGGGTGATATCACTCAGAGCCTCAACGTTGCCCGGATAAATCTTCTTGATATTTTTGACCTCTACGATGGGCTGATCAGGAATCATGGGCATGGTCACCAAAGGGCAGACATTTCTGTCAGGCGCGTTTCTGAGGGGAAAACAAGGTGTTTTCGGTCTTTTCAAGCAGCTCGATGAACAACACCGACGAGACGATGATGGACAAAATGGCTGCGTACATCTTGGCGTACTCTGCCACCGACTGGTTGTAGGAAATGAGGTCGCCGATTCCAGTGGGAGTGATCAAAAGTTCGGCAAGAATAATCCCGATAAAGCCGGAGGCGCACCCCAGGCGCAGACCCACGAAGATCAAAGGGCTGGCGGCCGGCAGGATCACCTTGAGGACCACCTGAGAGCGCGTGCCCAGGAACGACTTGCACATCTCGATGAGGGAACCCGGCGCGTTGCGAACCGCGCCCATCGTATTGAGTACGATCACCGGCATGGCCATGATGCAGACAGTAAAAACCTTGGCGGTCGTGCCGATCCCGTAGGCGAAGGTCAGAACGGGTATCAGGGCAGCCAGGGGAGCAGCCTGGGCGACGATGAAAACAGGCGCAAAAAGCCACTCTCCGGCTTCCTTCAGGCCCATGAAAATACCGAGTCCAACCCCGAGAAGAATAGAAATCAGCAAACCCAGGCCCAAGGGCTGCAAGGTTTTGGCGAACGCGGCCCCCAGCGATCCGTCTGCAAACATCTCCAACAAAGCCCCCAGGGTCTCGGAGAACGAGGGCAAGGCCGAGCTGAGTCCCGTTCGGCCGGCATATTCCCAGGCACCTAAGACCAAAACGAAGGACGATAGCTTGAGAAGCGTGGTCTTACTCAGCAGCATGGAAGGAACTGGCGACAGGTGCAGACGCGGGGCGAGACGGAGCCCAGGCGAGTAGGCGCCGCGCACGACCCGCGTCTGAGGCGGACAATGGGTTTACTTACCGGCTGCTTTACGAGCCTTGTCCAGCGGCGGGAGATACCAGAAGTCCTCCACCTTGAGCGCATCGACCGGGCCTTGCATTTGGCCGGCCTCCACATAAAACTCGAAGTCGCCGCGGGCAACGTCGGCTCCGCCGCCCAGAGGCGAGAAGATTCCTTCCTTGGTGCTGACGCGATAGAAGTCCGACACCTTCGAAAGAATTTCCTTGGGCTGGTCCATCATCAATTTGTACTTGACCCGCTCCTGATCGATGATGCCCGGGTTGGACTGCATTTCATTCCAGAGCTTGTAGAACTCCGAGACAATGATGTCGACCTTCGACTCGTTCTTCTTGATCCAATCGAGCTGGGCGAACAGCGTCTCGTCAGAGGCAGGGCTTGAAACTCCCGGCAAGATGGTAAAGCGCCCCGGCGCCTTTTCCATGAGCTGGTTTTTATTGGCCAGATCCAGGATCGTGGCATTGATCTGCCCCTTGATCATGCCAATGGCCCGGTTCTCCGAACCGGGTACATAGCTGCGATCGCCAAACTTGATTCCCTCACGCTTGGCAATAATATTTCCGATCGCCTCTGTGCCGGTCCCGCGAGCATGAAAGGTAAAAGGCTGACCATTGAGGTCTTTCCAGGATTTGTACTTGTTGTCCACGACCGGGAAAAAAACCAGACGGGTGCCCTGGAAAACGATCCGTATGGGCGCCTTGCTCTTTTGGATCACCGAGTAGGGCGTACCCACACCCATGTCCGCCTGTCCGTTGATTACCGCTTGTATGGCAAGCTCTTCCTTGGAGAAATAAGTCACCTCGTAATCAACACCGCGCGCCTTGGCCCGCTCCAAGGCGATCACCATGGACACCGTCTCCGTCGACAGCACATCGCCAAACGCGATCCGTACTTTCTGGGCCAGGGCCGTCCCCGCCAAACCCGCCAAGAGAACGCCCGCAACACACTTGGCCATCACACCCGTGAAGCGCTTGAGTTGAAGATACATGAGTCCGACTCCTTGCTTGTTTCGGAACCGATCGCTGAACCTGAGCTTTTAGAGGCCCCGCAGACCGGCAATTTAAAACCAATGTGGCGATTGGTTTAATTCCAATCTTCTTTTGGTTTCGGCGGTATTCTAGGGGTCACTTGTCCATGTTCCATTGGGGTTTTCCAGCGGGGAATGGACGCCTCTCCGAATTGAACCAATTTTGAACCAATTTGGATTGGTTATATGATGCCGCGATTTGAAAAACCCGATGCATCCACCCAAGGTCTCAGGTAGGTCCCGGCCACTGGCCAGCGCCGACGGCGGGCTCGAGCAACGCCTGCGGGAGCTTGTTGTCCAGATTGAACAACGCGAGGGCGATAAACGCCTGCCCGACGAACGCAGACTGGCCCAGCAGTTTGGTGTCACGCGAGCGCGGTTGAGAAAGTCGCTACAACTGTTGGAGTCTGAGCGGCGCATATGGCGAGGCGTGGGTCGAGGTACTTTCGTAGGGCCCAGGCCGGTGCAGCGGCCCGATGTAGTCCTGCTGGCCGCGCAGTCAAATCCCGCGCAAGTCATGCGAGCGCGCATGGCCATCGAGCCAGAGCTTGCGGGATTGGCCGCGGTCAATGCCACCGATGAAGAGGTGGCCCAGCTTCAAGCCACGAGCCAGCGATGCAAGGACGCTGCGGACTGGCGCGAGTACGAGTTCTACGATGCCCAACTGCACCACGAGATTGCCAAGTCGGCCCACAACGCCGTATTGCTGGCCCTCATTGACCTGTTGACCCAGGTGCGCCGCAGCGTGACCTGGGGCCGACCGCGACCCGAAGGGGTACGCCCCCCCGCCAGCCACCACAGCTTTCGCGATCACGACCGCATCATTGATGCCATCGCCCACCGGGAACCGATCCCGGCTGCCAACGCCATGCGACAACACCTGCAGACGGTGGAAGACCGGCTGATGGGTCGCATTCCCTGATGTGCGTACCGAAGCCCCTCAAAGCGTCAGCCGCAGTCCCCGCCAGAGTCCGTTGCTCGGCTTTTCGCGTTGAGCTCAGCCCTAGCGGTGATCTACTGATTTCCTATTACGATAAGGGGTTTGTCAACCCGCAACAGGTCAGGTCTTTGAAAGCAAGTTCCAAGAACATCCCGAGACGTCCCACCATCGCGCGCGGCCGAACCGTGGGATCCACAGACATCAGGTAAAGCATCAACCATCATGAAAACCTCCGCATCGACCATCCTCTATACCCTGACCGACGAAGCGCCCTTGCTGGCGACCCATGCTTTCCTGCCTGTCATCCAGACCTTTACGACACCCGCTGGGATTGAAATCAAGACCCCGGATATCTCAGTAGCCGGTCGGGCTTTGGCGGCCTTCCCGGAGTACCTTAAAGACCACCAGAGAGTGCCCGACGACCTGGCCGCGCTGGGTAAGCTCACCCTCCGGCCAGAGGCGTGCATCATCAAATTGCCCAATATCAGCGCGTCCGTGGCGCAGTTGATTGCCGTCATCAAAGAGCTGCAGGCTCAGGGTTACGCAATCCCCGACTACCCGGAAAATCCAAGCACAGAGGAAGAAAAAGCGATCAGGTCGCGCTACGGAAAAGTCCTGGGCTCGGCCGTCAATCCGATATTAAGGGAGGGAAATTCAGATCGGCGCGCGCCCCGTGCGGTCAAGGAGTATGCGCGCAAAAATCCTCACAGCATGGCCGATTGGAGTCAGGCCTCGCGTACACACGTCTCTCACATGCACGACGGTGACTTCTATCATGGTGAGAAGTCCATCACGCTCGACAGAGCGCGTAATGTGAAGATGGAATTGATCACCCGGTCGGGCAAGACCCTTGTGCTCAAGGAAAAAGTGGCACTGCTCGATCGCGAGGTGATTGACAGCATGTTCATGAGCAAGAAAGCCTTGCTCGATTTTTACGAAAAGCAGATTGAAGACGCGCACAAGACCGGGGTCATGTTCTCCCTGCATGTCAAGGTCACCATGATGAAGGTGTCGCACCCCATCGTGTTTGGTCACTGCGTGAAAATTTTCTACAAGGACGCTTTTGAAAAGCACGCCAAAACCTTTGCAGAGTTGGGCGTCAATGTCAACAACGGCATGGTCGATCTCTACAACAAGATCGCGAAATTGCCGGAAAGCAAGCAAGAGGAAATCAAGCGCGACCTGCACGCCTGTCATGAGCACCGGCCCGAACTGGCTATGGTGGACTCAGCCAAGGGCATCACCAATTTCCATTCACCGAACGACGTGATCGTGGATGCCTCCATGCCTGCCATGATTCGTGCCGGCGGCAAGATGTACGGGGCCGACGGCCGACTCAAGGACGTCAAGGCGGTCATTCCCGAATCCACCTTTGCCCGGATCTACCAGGAGATCATCAACTTTTGCAAGTGGCATGGCGCGTTCGATCCCAAAACCATGGGGACGGTACCCAATGTTGGACTGATGGCACAACAAGCCGAGGAATATGGCTCCCACGACAAAACCTTCGAAATCCCCGAGGACGGAGTTGCCAATATCACCGACTTGGAAACCGGCGAGGTGCTGCTGAGCCAGAATGTTGAGCAGGGCGATATCTGGCGCATGTGTCAGGTCAAGGACGCGGCCGTACGCGACTGGGTCAAGTTGGCGGTCAATCGGGCGCGCCATTCGGGGATGCCGGTTGTCTTCTGGCTCGACGCCTATCGTCCGCACGAGGCTCAACTCATCCGCAAGGTCAAGATGTACTTGCATGAGCACGACACGACGGGATTGGATATCCAGATCATGAGCCAGGTCCGCGCCATGCGCTACACCCTGGAGCGCGTCATCCGTGGGCTCGACACGATCAGCGCCACGGGCAACATCCTGCGTGACTACCTGACCGACCTGTTCCCCATCATGGAGTTGGGCACATCGGCCAAAATGTTGTCCATTGTTCCTCTGATGGCTGGCGGTGGACTCTATGAGACAGGCGCGGGAGGCTCCGCCCCCAAGCATGTACAGCAACTGATCGAAGAAAATCATCTGCGTTGGGACAGCCTGGGCGAGTTTCTCGCGCTGGCCGTTGCCCTTGAGGACTTGGGTATCAAGAACGGCAATCCACAAGCCAGGGTGCTGGCCAAATCTCTCGATGCCGCAACCGGCAAGCTTCTCGACAACCGCAAGAGTCCGTCGCCCAAGACCGGAGAATTGGACAACCGGGGTAGCCAGTTTTACCTGGCACTCTATTGGGCACAAGAATTGGCGAACCAGTCAGAAGACCCCACCTTGGCGGCCAAGTTTGCCCCGTTGGCTCAACAACTGGCCGATAACGAGGCCAAGATCATTGCCGAGTTCAAAGACGTACAAGGTAAGCACGTCGATATTGGCGGCTATTTCAAGCCCCAATCCGACAAACTGACTGCCGTGATGCGCCCGAGCAAAACCTTCAACGCCTTCTTGCAGTCGTTCGCACAATAACTAGCGGGCGCGAAAGATCCGGGGCCCCCGCCAGACAGGGGCCGCTGGGCGCCAAGTGGCCCTGAAACACGCGCTTGGTGCCCAGAACGAGACTCGAACTCGTACGCCCCGTTTAAGGAAGCGGCGGATTTTAAGTCCGCTGTGTCTACCATTCCACCATCCGGGCCGAGCTCCATTGTCGCTAAAAACCAAGCCGGCCCGCTCCAGCTTTGCGATAAATGACCGTAGAAAGTCTGTTGCCCAACGCCGTGCTGACTGCTGCGGAGGCCGGCGGCTCGGGCCAGCCCCTGTACGCTGCGCCTGGAGCCCTCTTAGAATGAAGAAGAAAACAACCTACTAGAGAGAGACCCATGATGAAAACAGGCTTCAAACTATGGCGGGCATCGGTGCTGCTCGCTTTTGCGTTGGCCGGTGCTGCTCAGGCCCAAACCGAATGGAAGTTCAACAACAGCTACGCGCCCTCACGGCCGGAGTCGGTCCACATTCGGGCCTTTGCGGCCGACGTTGAAAAGCGCACGGGCGGGAAGATGAAGATTTCGGTGTCCGAGGGCGGGGCGCTGGGTCTCAAGGACGCCGATGCGCTGCGCTTTATGCAAGTGGGCACGCCCGAGTTGGGTTTCATCTGGCCGCCCTTCATCGGTCGCGATGCGCCCGCCCTGGCCAATTTGTATGTCTATGGTCTGGTCTCCGGAGCCGACGAGCACCTCAAGGCACTTCCGGCGCTCAAGGCCGTACTCAAGGAAGGCATTGCCAAGTGGAACATCGAGGTACCCGGCTTCCTGGGTTTCTCGATCGTCGATGCCGCTCTGTTTTGCCGCGAGCCGGTGCGCACCCTTGACGAACTCAAACGCAAAAAGCTGCGCGTGGGCAGCCGCGAGCAGGTAGAGACCTTCAAGCGCTTGGGTGTGGCTGCGCAGATCGTTCCCCAGAACGAGCTGTACGCCGCCATGCAGACCGGCGTGGTCGACTGCGCTCTCTACGCGCCGCGCTTTGCCAACAGCATCTCCTTGCAGGAAGTGGCCAAGCATGTCACGCCCACCGGCTTTCCCTTCCCGCCTGCTCCATACGCCTTGCTGGCGCACAAGGGCAAATGGGCCGCGCTACCTGCGGATTTGAAACGGGGCTTCAACGAAGCGGTGACCGAGCTGGAGAAAGTGAGCTTCAACTTCGATGGCGACACCGCCGCCGAGCGATCGGCCCGCGAAAAACTCCAAAGCCAGGGCGTGACCTTCCACCCCCTCATGCCGGCAGCTGACCGGGCGGCCCTGCGCAAATCGGCTCTGGAAACCTGGGATGTGCTGGCCAAAGAGGCCGGCGCCGAGGCCATCGCCTACCGGCAACGGATCCTGCAAGCCCTGCCGCAATGAAGCAGGAGCAAGCGCAAGGCGGTCGCATAGAGACCGCCCTGCGCGTGGCCGCCGGCGCTCTGGCCGGCGTGGGGGCCGCCTCGCTAGCGGGCATCTTCGTGCTGGTGGTCGCCGCTGTGGTCATGCGCTACGTTTGGGGCCGCCCCTTTGCCTTCACCGAAGAACTGGCCGGCCTTCTGATGACGCTGGCCGTCTTTACGCTACTGCCCAGCACGGTGCTGCGCGAAATCAACATCCGGGTCACCGTTGTTTCCGAACGCCTGTCCACTCGCTTGCAGCGGGGGCTTTTCGTGATCGGACAACTCATCCTGCTGGCCTTCTGTTTCGTCTTTGTGCGCGAGGCCTGGGGAATCTATGAATTTACCGCCAAGCTCAACCTGATGTCCGAGCAATCGCGTCTACCCCTGGCCCCGTTCCTTCTGATCTCCACCGTCGCCATGGGCGCTGCCGGGGTGGCCGGAGCCTGGCGGGCCGTGCGGCCGACATACGCCGGATCAGACAAGGTGCACGCATGATCTGGTCCTTCCTGCTGAGCCTGCTCGGACTGACGGTGCTCTCAGGCGCTGTGCTGGGGGCAGCCCTGGGCCTGAGCGGTTTTGCCATCCTGCACTTCTTTGGCGGCGGTGCCACCCGGCTGGGTGTGCAAGCGGTCTTTAATGTGCTGGGCGAGTTCACACTAACAGCCATTCCGCTGTTCATTTTGCTCGGTGACGTGCTGGTGGCCAGTGGGCTGGCCGGGGGCATCTACCGCGCGCTTTCGCCGCTTTTCGCGCGTCTGCACGGCGGCTTGCTGCACACCAACATCGCGGTGTGTACGGTGTTTGGGGCCGTCAGTGGGTCTTCGATGTCGGTCTCGGCCGCCGTGGGTTCGGTGGCCTATCCACAACTGGCCCAGCGCGGCTACGACCGCAAGATGGTGGTGGGAACCCTGGCTGCTGGCGGCACGCTGGGTCTGTTGATTCCGCCCAGCCTGTCCCTGCTGATCTACGGTGCCTTGACCGACACCTCGATCGGCAAGCTGTTTCTGGCGGGCGTGATACCGGGCCTGATGATGGCCCTGCTGTTCATGATCTACATCGAGTGGACCACGCGGCGCCAGCCCCAGCGGGTGCCGCGAGAGCCGATATTGCCCTGGGCACAAACCCTGCGCCAAGCCACGGAGGTCTGGCCTATCGTGGTGCTTATTCTGGCCGTGCTCGGCAGCTTGTTTGCCGGTCTGGCCACACCCACCGAATCGGCGGCTGTTGGGGTGGCGGCGGCGGCGATCTTGGGCTTTACCCGCGGCGACTTGACCTGGCGCAAGCTCGGGCGTACTTTCATTGATTCGGCCCGGACCTTTGCGGTTATTGCATTTGTCTTTCTCGGAGCTGTGATATTGGCGCAGTCCATCAGTCTGCTGCAGTTGCCCCAGAAAATGCTGGAGGCTGTGTCAGCTCTGGGCCTGTCGCCTCTGGCCTTGCTCGGCGTGATCGTGCTGGTTTATCTGCTGCTGGGCATGGTCTTCGACGGGCTGTCCATGATGGTCATGACGCTGCCGGTGGTTTTCCCGCTCATGACGGGTCTGGGCTTCGACCCCATCTGGCTGGGCGTGGTGGTCACGATCATGATCGAGATCGGCATGCTCACGCCACCAGTGGGCATGAATCTGTTTGTGCTTGTAGGCATCAGCAAGCACGAGGTCAATCTATCGCAAGCGTCCATCGGCGCCCTGCCTTTCTGGCTGCTGCTCTTGCTGGGTGTGGTGCTGCTCACGATGGTGCCCGGACTGGCCACCTGGTTGCCTTCCCTGTCTTACGGCTCCTGAAAAACCATGAGCGACATCCACCGCAAGCGCGCCCAACAATTCTTGCAAGAGGCGGGCCTCGATGCCTTGGTGCTGGCCAAGCCCGAAAGCTACGCCTGGGCGACCGGTGCCCCGGCCGGAGTCGCGGCTTTCTTTCGCCGAGCCGGTGCGGCCCTGGCCCTGGTGCCCACCGACAGTCAGCAAGCCATTTGCGCAGTCAGCACTGAACTGTTTGCGGACCACGCTCGCCGCGCACTCGGCGATGAACAGGTTCTCGCGCATGCCGACTGGGTCGAGACTGCAGACATCCGTCCCTGGCTGGAGGGCCCCGGGAGCGCTGCGCAATTGATGCAAAAAAGCTGGCAGGCACGCGGCCGGCTCGGGGGCTTTACCCGGCCTGCTGCCTTTGACGCGCGGATCGCCTTCAGGCTACTGGGCGAACTGTTGCACCAGCGTGGTTGGACGCGAGCGCGGATTGGCCTGGATCTGGACTTCTGGCCGGCCAGCGACTTTGCCCTCTTGCAGGAGGTACTGCCTCAGGTGCAGTGGCGCGATGCCAGCGCGACCGTGGGTCGTATCAAGGCCATCAAGAGTCCGCGAGAGATCGCCTTGCTGCAGCAGGCTGCGGCGCTGGCCGAGGCTGGCATGCATCAGGCTCTGGCATGCGTGCGGTCGGGAGTGCATCGCGATGAAATTGCGCAAGCCTGGAAAGACGGCGTTGCCCAGGCCGTGCAACGCACAGGCGCCCGGCTCACCGGGCAGTGGGAATACACCACCGTCGGGCCCTTGCCCTGGCAGGGCGGCGGTCACATTGCGGCGGGTGATGTGCTCAAGTTTGACATGGGGTGCCTGGTTGAAGGCTACAGCTCCGACAGTGGCCGCACCTTTGTGCTGGGCCAGGCCCGCCCGCGCACGCGCGAGATCATGCAAGCGCTGGAGGAGGCCTTCGCTGCTGGCCTCGAGGTACTGCGACCCGGGCGACTGCTGAGCGAAGTGCATGAGCGCGCAACCCGGGCCTTGCACCGCGCCGGCATGAGCGGCTTTACCCGAGGCCACTTCGGACACAGCCTCGGGCACGACACGTTTTGCGAAGTCCCTCCTTTCATAGCGGCGCAGGCTCACGAAGTCATCGAGCCGGGCATGGTGCTGGCCTTTGAGACACCCGTCTATGTGGATGGGGAGGGCGGCTTCATCATCGAGGACCAGTTCCTCATCACCCACGATGGCGCCAAACCGGCCTGGAGCCTGCCGCGCGGTTTGGTGGAACTGCCCACTTGACCCCCCCGCATGGATGCCCGGAATCGGCGGGGCGATGCGCTTGGTCCGCGCGCTTACCAACCGATCGGCCCCCACGCCAAGACGCTGACCCTACTGAACCGTGATGTTGGCGCTTTTGATCGTCTTGGCCCAGCCTGCGGTCTCGGTGCGCACCACTTCCTGCAAAGCGGTCGGTGGCAGGAAGCGGATCTCAAGCCCTGCCGCCTTGGCCTTGCTCACCCCGTCGGGCGACTCCACCGCGGCCTTGACCGCCGCCGTCAGGCGACTGAGGGCTTCGGCCGGCGTGCCGGTGGGCGCGAACAAGGCTACCCAGCCCTCGAGCTCAAAGCCGGGCAAGCCCGCCTCGGCCGTCGTAGGCACTTGCGGCAGACCCGGGTGGCGGGTTTTGCCGGTCACCGCGATGCCCTTGAGCTTGCCCGCCTGAATGTGCTGCAGCACCGAGGGCGGCGTGGTGATGAACAGTTGCACCTGACCGGAGAGCACATCGGCAATGGCCGGGCCCGAGCCGCGATAGGGCACATGCAGCATGTCGGTGCCGGTCTGTGCCTTGAAGATTTCGGTTCCTACATGCGCCAGCGAGCCCGAGCCCTGCGAGGCATATGAGACCTTGCCGGGATTGCTCTTGAGATAAGCAATCAACTCCGGCAGCGTATTGACTGGCACCGAAGGATGCACAGCAATCACATTGGTGGCTACGGCCGCCATGGCAATGGGCACGAAGTCCGATTGCGCCCAACCCGGTTTTGGAAAGAGCGAAGGGTTGCCCAGATGAAAGGCTGAATACGAGACCAGCACGGTGTAGCCGTCAGCCGGTGCCCGCGCCGCATGGCTGTAGCCGATGTTGCCGCTGGCCCCACCGCGGTTGTCGATGACCACCGGCTGGCCCAGGGGTCGCGACATGCCCTCGCCGATCAGGCGTGCGCTGGCATCGACGATCCCGCCCGGCGGTGCCGGCACCACCAGGGTGACCGGCTTGCTGGGAAAAGCCTGGGCCCCTACCTGCACAGGCAGCACCGATGACAAGCCCAGCGCTGCCAAACCCAGCAACCTGCAGCCCAAACGCCGACGATTCATAGAAGCCTTCCTTTAAAAAACGGAGCTTGCAATCTAACCGATGCCCCCTCGAGCCGGCGTGGGCCTGCCCAAGCCCCTATAAATATTCCGGTCATGCACCCTCTGGGTGCGAACACGCAATCCTCGGCTTGGACGCGCCGCATTGATGCGCGCGTTGTGAGCCTCGGTCGCCTGGGCGCTGAACGCCAGGCAGCGCAAGGCCTACCTCGCGACGCAGATCAAAGGCGAACGCCATCCCAAGGCCATCATGCGGCCCACCATCCCAAGCGCATGAGTGTCCAGGCCAGCCCTGCGGCGGCAATGCACAGGGAGCCAGCAACTACAAAAAACCAGCGGTAGAAAGGGAAGTGCCGCACCCACCAAGCCACAACAAAAAACACGGCCACGATGGCCAGCTGGCCCAGCTCCACGCCGACGTTGAAGGCAGCCAAAGCCAGCGCCAAATCACCGGCGGGCAAGCCCAGATCCAGCAGCACACTGGCAAAGCCAAAGCCGTGAATCAAACCAAAGCCAAAAGCCAGCGGCCAGCGCCGCAAGCTGGCCCCGCCCAGGAGATTGTTGAGCGCCGCGATCACCACCGATCCCGCAATAGCCACCTCGACCCAGAGCGAAGGCAGGCTGACGATCTCCAGCACGGCCAGGCACAAGGTAATTGAATGGGCCACGGTGAAAGCGGTGACCACAGTGAACACTTCCACTGCCGCAGGTCGGAAACGCTGAAGGCCGGGCCATTGGGTGACCGGCTGGCTCGAAGCGCGCAGGGGTGCCAGCAAGAGCAAGCTCAACAAAAAAGCGATGTGGTCAGCACCAATCCAGATGTGCCAGACGCCCTCCCGGACATACTGAGTCAGCACCGCCCAGAGGCCCGGCACCTCAGAGGGCAGATCGGCCTCAGGACGATCCGGACTGAAAACGAGGCTGCTTTGAAGCGCTGGCAAGTCAATGCGCAACAACCCCCTGTGCAAGGCGTCCTGGTCAAAAAGCAGTCCATAGCGCAGACGCAAACCGGCTAACGCTGGGCCCGATTCGGACACACCCGGACAAGCCACGGTAAAAACGGCACTCAGGTAGGGGCCGTCAGCGTAATCGCTGGCCAGCAGATCGCCCGGTTGCAAAGCGCAGGCCTGGCCCGATCGCTGCAATCGCAGACCATCAGACAACCACGCCAGCAGGTCGCGAGATCGGGCCTGCACCTCCGACCACAGCACCCGGCCATCGCCGTCCAGGTCCAGGTCAAATTGCAAATCGATATCACGCAAGGCGACATCGGCCCTCAGCACCAGACTGTCCCGATCGGCTGTCAAACTCAGGTAACCGTTGCTGCTCGAATGGGCCCAAAGGGCACCCGAACTGAGCCCCAAGAGCGCTACGAGCGCACTGCGAATTAGCGCAAGCGCCCAGGCCTTCAGACGGCCAAAATTCATCGCGACCCCCAGTTCGGGTGCGATCGGGCACGACCGATAAGGGCGCGCAGAGCCGGCTCGGTATAACCGGTTTCCGCGGCCCACCGAACGACGGCCTCGGCGCGGGCAGGCTGGTCCACTTTGAGCGCCGCCTCCAGAAACAGGATCGCGTCGGCAGGTTCTTTTTGTTCCGTCCAATTCTTGGCGGCCAGCTCCAGGCCGGATTTGACATCGCGTCCGTAGCGAATCAGGAACACCATACGCGGCCGCTCGATCAGAGCCTCCTGACGCCGATCCTGGCTGTCCCATCGGGCTTGAACCTTTTGCGCCAAGCGATCAGCTTGTCCGTCGCGCAGACCTTGCCGAGCCAAAAGCTGCTGCACCAGCAGGGCATCGGAGGGATTTCTCTGATTCGAAACCTGTAGAGCCCGTTCATGACGACCGAGCTGATTGAGGGTCTCGGCCAGCGCCAGCCGCACCGCATGGGACTGAGGCCTCTGACGCAAGTGTGACTCCCAGATCGAGACCGCCTGGTCGGTCTGACCGGCCACGCGATGGGCCTCGCCCCAATGAAAGCGCAGCCAATCCTGCGCCATCGGTCCGGCAAATTGCGGCCGCTCGATCGAGCGGCGCAGCAAATCGATACCCGCCTGCGCCTGGCCGCTTCGGTAGAGAAAAATCGCACGACAGGGCTCCGCCTCCACTGAGGAGACTTGCCGCGCAATGACTTCACAGTCTTGGCGCGCGCTGGCCATATCGGCCAACAGCAGGTGAAGAGCAAATCGCCAGGACCACAATTCAGCGCGCCCCGGCTCCAAAGCGATCGCACGGGCGAGTTCCTGCAAAGCCGGTCCGAACTGATGAAAGCCCTGCAGAATCAACGCTCGCATGAAGTGCCCTTCGGCACTCAGGTCTGGCTGTGACCACCAGGGCGTCAGGGCGGCGCGAGCCCTTCCCCACCAGCGCAGGTCCCCCTCGGTCAAACCCAATTCAAAGGCGGCCCTCGCGTAAGCCAGGGCGGCCTGCAGGTCCTCCGGCTTGGCCCTGCGGGCCGCATCGAAGGCCCGCAAGGAGACGGCAGCGCTGCTGCCCGGCGCCCGCTCGATCAACATCTGATCGGGCGCAGGCGGGTAACGGGTCTGCGCGCCGGCCGGGACAAGCAAGACACCGAGAGACCCGGTCAGAAGGATCCATCGAACCCAAAGCCCTGATCGCACACCCGGCATCATCGTTGCATTATGATGCCTGCGTCAGTTCACGCTGACTCAAACCCCTCCCATTGTCCCAAGGAAAAATCATGAAAACTCTGATCTCGGCACTGGCTGCCACTTTCGCTTTGGTCTGCGCCCCCGCTTTTGCTGGAAGCCACGGCGGTGGCAAGATGGATGACAAGAAAGTCGACTGCTCCAAGAAGGAAAACGAGAGCAAGGCGGAGTGCAAGAAGAAGTAACTTCGGCACCTGCAAAAAAACCCGCCTAGAGCGGGTTTTTTCTTGTGCGGACGGCGCTGCTTTGCCTCATCAGTGACCCGCAATCATCACTGGGCCCAGGGCGGTATCCAGATGGGCCTGAATCTGGGCCGGGCCGGTCTCAAAGACCACCCCCTGCAGTCCAATGGCCTGTCCCGCCTGCGCCAGGAGTTGAGCCTGTGGATGTCGGATGCACAACCGCTGCAGACGCAAACGGCTCTCAGCCATGGACGGGACCGGATGCCGGGGGCCCCACTGGATCAGGGTGGGCAGACAACCATCGAACAAGCGCGCACCGTCGTCGCGCACAGTGATCTGCCATTGCAGCAGGCCCTGCGGCGTTTGCCGACCCGCGGCCAGCGGCAGGCCACGGTCGATATCCAGCACCTGCCACGCAGCGCAGGCCGCTTGCACATCGTCCGTGCGCACCACCCAATGCACCAGGGCAGGCCCGTCTCGGGCTATGCGCGCCGAAAGCTCCGCATCGTCCAGATCGAACCAGCGGCGCTGATGCGGCCCTCTTTGCTTCGGCGCACCCGGCTCGATCGCAATGATTTCCAAATAAGCCTGCAAATAGGCCGATGAGTCGATGCGCAACAGACGATTGTGTGTGCCCATGAGTTCATGCCGCCCACCGGGGCCGGGCTTGAGACCAAGGGTTCGCTCGCACCACCGCTCCCCTTCTTCCAGCGAAGCAGCCAAGACAACCAGATGATCGAGATGAGCCTGCATGAAAATCCCCCGAGCGCAATGGTAACTTCTGCATGTACGGCCCAGACAGGGTATCCAGACTGACCTCACTGCACCCGCCTTAAACTCTCGCCACCCCCATGCCCACCCTGCTGATTCGACGAATCCACACCCTGGCGACCCAGAACGATGCGGGTCAGGAGTGGCGCGATGCGGCCGTCTTCGTGAGGGACGATCTGATTGTCTGGGCAGGGCCGGATGCAGATTTACCCGCCGACCTGCACACCGCCGACGAGGTGATGGACGGCCGTGATCTGCTGGTGGTGCCTGGGCTGATCAACACCCACCACCATATGTATCAGTCGCTCACCCGGGCCGTCCCTGCAGTGCAGAACGCCGAGCTGTTCGGCTGGCTCAAAGGGCTTTATCCGATCT
>CAZCSD010000019.1:0-18442 GCA_964501235.1 uncultured Polaromonas sp.
CAGCAGGCCAAGCAGGACCGTGAAGAGCGCCTGATGGAGCGCGCCCAGGCCAACAAGGAGCTCATCCGGAATCTGGCCCATGAAATCAAAAATCCGCTGGGCGGCATTCGTGGTGCAGCGCAGCTGCTGCAGATGGAAATCGAGTCGCGCGAGTTGACCGAGTACACCCAGGTGATCATCCGCGAGGCCGATCGCTTGCAGTCTTTGGTTGACAGGCTGCTCGCCCCGCATCGCAGGCCGCACCAGGTTGGGGATGTCAACATCCATGAGGTGTGCGAGAGGGTGCGCTCGCTGATTTTGGCTGAGTTTCCCAGGGGGCTGAGGGTCGCCCGCGATTACGACACCTCCATTCCCGAGTTTCGGGGCGACTCTGAGCAGCTGATACAGGCCGTGCTCAATATCGCGCACAACGCAGCCCAGGCGCTGGGCGACCGAGTGGCGGCCGGCGATGCTCAGATCACTCTGCGCACCCGCATTGCTCGGCAGGTTACGTTTGGCAAACAGCGCTACCGACTGGCACTGGAATTGCATGTGATTGACAACGGGCCGGGAGTGCCCGATTCGATCAAGGACCGTATTTTTTATCCTTTGGTGTCAGGGCGGGATGGCGGCTCTGGGCTCGGGTTGACGCTGGCGCAAAACTTTGTGCAGCAGCACCATGGTTTGATCGAATGCGACAGCATCCCGGGCCGCACGGACTTCAAGATCCTCATACCTTTGCCGTGACCACTTTTCTTTCACTGTCGGATCAATACAAAAGGGGCAGATACGCATGAAACCGATTTGGATCGTTGACGATGACCAGTCGATCCGGTTCGTCCTGGAGAAGGCTCTGCTGCGCGAAGGTTTGCCCACGCGCAGCTTCACCAGCCCGCGGGAATTGATGACCGCGCTCGAGGCCGATGGTCCAGCCGGCGGCCCGCAAGTGCTGGTCAGCGACATTCGTATGCCCGGCGGATCTGGTCTGGAGTTGTTGGAGAAGGTGCGGGCAGTGATGCCAGGGCTGCCGGTCATCATCATGACGGCCTATTCTGACCTCGACAGTGCCGTATCGGCCTTCCAGGGGGGGGCCTTTGAATACTTGCCCAAGCCCTTTGATTTGCCCAAGGCGGTCGAGTTGATCCGCCGCGCGGTGGAGGAAAGTCAGCGCGAGCAAGTTGCGGTGGACCGCATGAGTCAGACGCCTGAGATGCTGGGTCAAGCGCCAGCCATGCAAGATGTCTTTCGCGCTATCGGCCGCCTGTCACAAAGCCATGTCACGGTGATGATCACGGGTGAGTCGGGTTCGGGCAAGGAACTGGTGGCTCGCGCCCTGCACAAGCATTCCTCGCGTGCCTCGGGCCCTTTTATTGCCATCAACACTGCCGCCATTCCTAAGGAATTGCTGGAGTCCGAACTCTTTGGCCACGAGCGGGGTGCCTTCACCGGCGCGCAAACCATGCGGCGCGGCCGTTTCGAGCAAGCCGAGGGCGGTACCCTGTTCCTCGATGAAATCGGTGACATGCCGCTGGACCTGCAGACGCGTCTGCTGCGCGTGCTCTCAGACGGGCACTTCTACCGTGTGGGGGGTCACAGCGCCATCAAAGCCAGTGTGCGGGTGATCGCGGCAACCCATCAGGATTTGGAGCAGCGCGTCAAGGACGGCGTTTTCCGTGAAGACTTGTTCCACCGGCTCAATGTGATCCGTTTGCGTCTACCTGCGCTGCGAGAGCGTCGCGAAGATGTGCCCGCGCTCACCCGTCACTTCTTGCAGCAAAGTGCCCAGCAACTGGGCGTAGAGCCCAAGCGGATCTCCGAAGCGGCCATGGCGCAATTGAGTCTGTTTGATTTTCCGGGCAATGTGCGTCAGCTCGAGAACATCTGTCACTGGCTCACGGTCATGGCGCCTGCCCAGGTCATCGAGGCCAAGGATCTGCCGCCCGAGGTTCTGGCTCCGGCGCATGCTCCAACGGCGGCGACGGTTTCTTCGGCTGCGCCAAGCGATCCCATCATGGTGCCTCCCCCCGCTGCAATTGCGCCGGCAACATCGGGTGAGGCCTGGTCAGCCCTGGCTGCGGTCGGCAGTGCTTGGGAGACAGGCTTGGAGGCCGAGGCCCTGTCCCTGCTGGCGGCGGGCAATACCGATGTTTGGGATGTACTGACCCGCCGCTTCGAATCGCGCCTGATACAGACGGCGCTGGCCAACACCCGGGGCCGGCGCATTGAGGCGGCGATGAAATTGGGCATAGGCCGCAATACCATCACCCGCAAAATTCAGGAGCTGGGTTTGGAGTGAAGGCCCAACTCCACCACCACGGGTGCGTGATCGCTCGGGCGCTCGTTTTTGCGGGGCTGTTTGTCGATCACGCATGATCGCACCGGCAGGGATTGACTGACCAAAATGTGGTCAATGCGCAAGCCTCGGTTGCGCCGAAAAGCCAAATCGCGGTAGTCCCACCAGGAGTAACTCTTGGGCGGTTGCTCGAAAAGCCGGAACGCATCGAGCAGGCCCAGGGCGAGCAAGTCCTTGAAGGCCTCGCGCTCCTCAGTGGTGTGATGAATGGTCTCGCGCAAGCCATCTGGGTCGTAGGTGTCCCGGTCATCAGCGGTGATGTTGAAGTCGCCCAGTAAGACGAGCGGCTGAGGGTTCTTCACTTCTTCAGCCAACCAACGGCGCAGTCCCTCGAGCCAGCGCAACTTGTAGCCAAACTTCTCGCTCCCGGGCTCCTGTCCGTTGACAAAATAGGCGTTGACTACCCGCACGGCCCCACCGGGTGTATCGATGGTGGCAGCGATGACGCGGGCCTGTTCATCCTCAAAGCCCTTGATGTTGCGCTGAACATCCTCAATCCGATGGCGGCTGCAGATGGCCACGCCGTTGTATGTTTTCTGGCCGAGGACGGCGCAGTAGGGATAGCCGGCGTCGCGCAAGGCTTGCAGTGGGAACTTTTCTTCGGTGAGTTTGAGTTCCTGCAAGCACAGCACATCGACCGGCTGAGCGGCCAGCCAGTCGAGCACCTGAGGCAGCCGCACGCTCAGGGAGTTGATGTTCCAGGTGGCAATCTTCATGGGGGCAGGTCGGTGCGTGAGGGGCGGGTGCGCAGGCGCCGGGCAGCGCAGAGTGTATGGCCTGCATCCACCCCTTGGGGAAGGCCTCAATAACGCGCGTCATGATCCGGGTCGAGGCGTAAGTGGTTCGTATGGATGGCACCCAGGTTGAATCTGCCATCGATTTCTCGCGTTTCGGGCTAGACGATCCAGGCGCCCCAGCCAGCATCGGCCCGCGCGAATGCGGCCGTGGCAAGGCTTTGTTGTTTGATGACCCTCCGACATTCCCGCTCAGACTTGGTTGACGGGTGCAGAGTTTCCCTAGAATCCGCGCGAAATGACGCAAACCCCACCCGCCTCGGCCCTGCAGCAGATTCGCCAGCGCCGCGAACGCACCCTCACCACGATCGTGCGTGATGAGATTGCGCAGCTCATCGCCTCGGGCCAGCTCAAGGGTGGGGACCGCGTCAATGAGAGCGAGATTGCCGCGCGCCTGGGCGTCAGCCGGGGGCCGGTGCGCGAGGCCTGCCGCAGCCTGGAGGAGGCCGGCTTGCTGGTCGGCGCGGTGAACCAGGGGGTGTTCGTGCGGGAAATGACCCTGGACGACGCCCGCCAGCTCTACGAAGTGCGGGGCGTTCTCTCCGGGCTGATCGGTCGTCTGGCGTCGCAGTACATCGATGAACTGTCCCTGGCCCGGCTGGAAGCGCTGGTGCGCGATATGGAGTGCGCCGCCGACCGCAACGACCTGTCTGGCTACTATGAGCTCAACCTGCAGTTCCATGACCTGCTCCTGCAGCAGGCCCGCAACACGGTGCTGGCCGGCATGTACCTGTCCACCGTGAACCAGACGCACCTCTTTCGCCGGCGTGGCCTGGTGCACAAGGGGAGCCTGGAGGCCTCCAATGCCGAGCATCGGATCATTGTCCAGGCGCTGCGGGCCCGGGATCCGCAGGCCTGCGCCCGGGCCCTGGAGGCCCACGTGGCCCAGGGCTGGGCGCGTCTGGCCGACGCCGTGGCCGCGGCCACTCCTTGACCCCCTGGTGGGCCGCACTCGGGGAAAACCCCGGACTCGATCCAGGGCCATAGAGAAGAAAAACGACCGGGCCGTTCTATGATTCAAACTGTCAACAGTTAGCAATCAGGCTTGCGCACTCAGGAGTTTTCCTTGGCTGTCAATACCACCGTCCCTGCCGATCCCCACGCGCCCGCCGTGACCGAGATGCTGGCCCGCTTCGTTGCCACCCACCCTTCCCGGGGCTGGGACGAGGCGGTGGAGCGCGAGGCCCACCGCACTTTTGCCAATTGGGCGGGCTGCGCCGTCGGGCCGGCCACCCACGAAACGGTCGAGGCCGCTGTGGCCGCTGTCCAGGAGCTGCAGCCAGCGCCCCAGGCCTCGCTGCTGGGGCGACGCGAAAAAGTGGACCTGGCCAATGCCGCGATGATCAACGGCATCAGCTCCCACACCTTCGACTTCGATGACACCCACCTGCGCACCATCATCCACCCGGCCGGGCCGGTTGCGCCGGCTGCCCTGGCCTTGGGCGAGCACCTGGGCGCGAGCGGGCGCGAGGTGATGGACGCGCTGGTGCTGGGGATCGAGGTGTCCTGCCGCGTGGGCAATGCGGTCTATCCCCACCACTACGACCGGGGCTGGCACATCACCGGCTCCACAGGCATGCTGGGCAGTGCCGCCGCCTGCAGCCGCCTGCTCAAGCTCGATGCCCAGCGCACGCAGATGGCCTTGGGCATCGCCGCTTCGCAACCCGTGGGCCTGCGCGAGCAGTTTGGCACCATGACCAAGCCCATGCACCCGGGCGCCGCGGCCAAGGCCGGCCTGATGTCGGCCCTGATGGCCAAGCACGGCTTCACATCTTCCAAGCGTGCACTGGAAGCCCCGCGTGGCCTGATGCAGGTGTTCTCCGACAAGACGGACTGGTCTGAGATCACCGAGCGTCTGGGTCAGACCTGGGAGATCGCCATCAACACCTACAAGCCCTTTGCCTGCGGTATCGTGATTCACCCCGCCATCGACGCCTGCGTGCAGCTGCGCAACCAGCATGGGCTCAAGCCCTCCGATGTCGACCGCGTGGTGCTGCGGGCCCATCCGCTGGTGCAGGAGCTCACGGGCAAGAAGACGCCCAAGGTGGGGCTGGAGAGCAAATTCAGCGTCTACCACTCCTGTGCCGTGGCGCTGCTGCACGGCCGCGCTGGAGAGCACGAATACTCCGATGAGGCGGTCAATGACCCGGCCGTGCTGGCCCTGCGTTCGCGCGTGGAGCTGGTGGTGGACCCGCAGATCCATGAGGCCTCGGTCGATCTGCGGATCGCCACCACGGATGGCAGGGATCTGCAGATCTTTGTCGAGCACGCTATCGGCAGTGTCGAGCGCCCCATGAGCGACGCTCAGCTCAAGGCCAAGTTCGTGGACCAGTCCGAGCCCCTGATCGGCGCCGACCGAGCGGGTCAGGCCTTCGACCGTTGCATGATGCTGGCCTCGCAGGCGACACTGGCCGACATCATCGCCTTGCTCAGGCCGGCAGGCTGAGCGCCCTTTTTCAACCGCCACAGGAGACAAGCCATGACATTCAAGACCCTTCTTGTCGGCCTCGCCGCAGCGGCGGGGCTGACTACTGCAAGCGCCCAGCCGGTGGACTACCCGGTGAGCCGCGTGACCTTGGTCACTCATTCCAGCCCGGGTGGCGGCACCGACATCTTCCTGCGGGACCTGGTCAAGGTGCTGCCCGCCTCGCTCAAGACCAGCTTCGCCGTTGAAAACATCCGCGGGGGCAGCGGCGCGACGGCCGTGGCCCATGTGGCCAAGGCACCGGCCGACGGCTCGGTGTTCTATGGCACCACGCCCACCTACATCCAGACCACTTTGCTCTCCCGTCCCGCCGTGGGCTATGACGCGCTGGACCCGATTGCCATCGTCTTTCTGGATCCGGAAGTCATTTACGCCCGGAGCGAATCGCCTTTTCGGTCGCTCAAAGATGTGATCGCTCACGCCAAGGCCAACCCGGGCAAATCTCGCTGGGGCGCCTCGAACCCTGCTTCGCTCGAGCGCATTGCCATGGAGCGTCTGGCCCGTGCGGCCGGCGTGCGCGTGCCTATCGTCTCGCACGAAGGTGGCGGCGACCAGATGATCGGTGTGCTCAATGGCACGTACGACATCGGCATCGGTGAAATCCAGGAATTGCAGGGCCAGCTCGAGGCGGGCAAGATCCGCTTGCTGGCCACGCTGTCGGATGCCCGCCTGGCGGGCCTGCCGCAACTGCCCACTGCGAAGGAGCAGGGCCTCAATGTGGTGGTGCGCAAGTTCCGCGGCATTGCCGGCCCCAAGGGCATCCCCGATTCGGTAGCCAAGCTATGGGAGGACGCCTTGCGTAAAACCCTGGCCAACCCCGCCTACCGCGCTGAATACACCAAGGACAGCCTCACTCCCGTGATGCTCGGTCGTGAAGCCGCGCGCAAGTTCACCACCGAGTTCGTAGCGGAGACCATTGAAGACCTCAAGGCCTTGGGATTGCTTAAGTGAATCGTCAGCGGCCCAACCTGATCGCCGCCCTGCTGGGCATTGCGCTGTCCCTGGCCTACATCTGGCAGGCCCGCTCCATCGAGGACAGCTTGCTGGCCGATGAGGTCGGGGCCGGTGGTGTGCCCACCGGGGTGGGCCTGCTCCTGCTGGTGGCCTCGGTGGGCCTGCTGGTCAGGAGTCTCATGGTGGGTTCGCCGGCCGCGCAGGTTGCGCAGGACACGCGGAAAGACAACGAGGGACAAGGCGGTCGGGCGCAGCATCCGCACCGCATGGCGCTGGGCCTGCTCGCGATCTTGGGCGGTTATGTCGCTCTTTTACCGGTGGCCGGTTACGTGCTCTCCATCGGTTTGCTGTCCATCGCCGTGGTGCGTTTTTCTGGAGGAGCACTGGACCGCACTGTGGCCGCTTTTGCGCTGGCGATCGGTCCGCTGCTGTGGTTTCTGTTCTCTTACCTGTTGCAGGTACGCATGCCGGTCGGGCTGTGGTCTGGCCTTCTGGGAGGCTGACACATGGATGCCCTTGTGCAAGCTGCTGGGCATCTGGCCTCGGTCGCTGTCATCGCGGCGGCCTTTGCCGGCGTGCTCTGGGGCATTCTGGGCGGCGCGCTGCCCGGCATCTCGCCGTCCATTGCCATGGCGTTGCTTCTGCCTTTCACGGTCGGCATGGAGCCCACCACGGCCCTGGTTTTGCTGGCCAGCGTGTATGTGGGCGCAGAGTATGGGGGCTCCATTCCCGCGATCCTGATCCGCACGCCGGGTACCAATTCCGCATCGGCGACGGTAATGGATGGCTACGAGATGGCCCGGCAGGGCCGTGCCGGCGAGGCCCTGGGCATCTCGCTGATGTCTGGACTCGTGGGGGGGCTGTTCGGCCTGGTGTTTTTGGTGCTGGCCACTGAACACCTGGCCAAGGTGGCGCTGGCCTTCACGCCGGCGGCCTATTTCTCGCTGGGCATCCTGGGCCTGTCGGTGATTGCCGGTTTGTCGGGGGGCTCCCTGATCAAGGGCGTGATGGCCGCCTGCATGGGACTGATGTTCGCCTTCGTGGGCACCGACCCGGTCTCGGGCGTTTCGCGCTTTACCTTCGGCTCGGCCGATCTGCTCGACGGCATCAAGCCCCTGCTCATCATGGTGGGGCTGTTCGCCGTGACCGAAATGCTGGTGCAGATCGGCGAGCCCAGCTGGGGCCGCGCCAGCGGCGCCAACGCTCGCCTGAAGCTGCCCAACTGGCCCATGTGGAAGCGACTGGCCCGGCCCCAGGCCATAGGTGCGGCAGTGGGGACATTCGAGGGAGTCACGCCCGGCGCAGGGGGGACCGTCGCTGCCTTCATGGCTTACTCCGAGGCCAAGCGCTGGTCCAAGCATCCCGAGGAATTCGGCAAGGGCTCTCCAGAGGGCATTGCCGCGCCCGAGACCGCCAACAACGTGGTGACTGCCACGGCGCTGGTGCCGCTGCTCAGCCTGGGCATCCCTGGCTCCAACTCGGCCGCTATTTTGCTGGGGGGATTCCTCATCCACGGCCTGCAGCCCGGCCCCATGCTGTTTACCAAAGCGCCCGAGGTGGTCTATGGCCTCTACGGTGGCTTGTTGATCGCCAACATTGCCATGGTGCTGCTGGGCCTGGTGGTGCTTTCTCCCTGCATCTGGCTGGTAAACCGGCCCAAACCTTATCTGATTGCGGGCGTGCTGGCCCTGGTCATGACGGGTGTGTATTCCATCCATCAGAGTTTCCTGGAGCTGGCGTTGGTGCTGGGCGTGGGCTTGCTGGGCTACGGCATGCGTCTGGCCAAGATTCCGGTGTTGCCCATGGTGCTGGGCGTAGTGCTGGGCTACCTGGTGGAATCCAATTACCGACGCAGCCTCGTGATCTCCGGCGGCGACCATTCCATCTTCTTGACCGATCCGGTCTCCCTCGGCCTGTTGCTGGTGGCGCTCCTGCTCACCGTCTACACCGGCTGGAAGGAGTTCGGACCCAGAGCCAAGACATCCTCATGAGTGAACGCGCAGAGGGCGCCTGCGGCCCCACCATTTCCGAACGTCTGGCCCGGGTGATCGCCAGCGCCGCACCCGAGTCGGACCCGGCCTCCCGCGCTGTGGCCGAGCGCATGCTGCTCGACATCGCTGGTCTGTGCATTGCGGCCCGAGATGAAAGCTATGTGCATGCCGCCCTCGCGGCGCTCGATCAGGACGGGCCCTGCACCGTTCTGGGCAGCGCGCAGCGTAGCGGCGCCGAAGGCGCGGCTTTTGTCAACGGCATCGCCTCCCACGGGGAAGACTTTGACGATACCTTCGAGGGCGGTCCAGTGCACGCGGGCGTGGTCATCGTGCCAGCGCTGCTGGCTGCTGCCGAGCGACACGGCCTCAGCGGCCGCGACCTGCTGCGGGGTATCGCGGTGGGCTGCGAGCTCATGTGCCGTCTGTGTGCGGTCGCCCCGACGCGGGTGCACAAGGCCGGCTTTCATCCGACGGCTATTTTTGGCGTCATGGGGGCCGTTGCCGGCCTGGGCGCGGCCCTCAGACTGAGCCAGCGGCAACTGGTCGACGCGATGGGGCTGGCCGGCAGCATGGCAGGCGGCATCATCGAATACCTGGCCGACGGCTCCTGGACCAAGCGCCTGCACCCGGGGTGGGCGGCGCAGTCTGCCTATCGCGCCGTTCGTCTGGCGCAGGGCGGTTTCAAGGGGCCGGCGACCGTGTTCGAGGGGCACCATGGTCTGTTTCACGGTTTTGCCAATACCCTGGATGGTGATTTCGGTGCCATGCTCGACGGCTTTGGAACACGCTGGATCTGGACCACCATCGCCTTTAAGCCCTATGCCTGCGGCACCATGGCCCACCCGTACATCGATTGCGCCCGCCAACTGCGCGCGCGGGGTCTTGGGGTGCAGGACATCGCGCGCATCGAATGCGACACCGCCGAAGGCATCGTGCACCGGCTCTGGGAACCGCTGGCGCTCAAGCGGTCGCCCCCCAATGGATACGCCGCCAAGTTCAGCATTCCCTATGCGGTGGCATGCGGTCTGCTTTTTGACGATGCGGGTCTTGCACAGTACGGCGAGTCTGTGGTTGCCCGCCAGGACGTGCGCGCATTGGCTGCCAAAGTGAGCTATCGCATCGATCCGTCCAACCCTTACCCGCGGCAATTCACGGGCCATTTGCGAGTGACCCTGCAGGACGGCCGGGTGCACGAGGTTCGGCAAGGCTATTTCAAGGGCGGCGTGGAACACCCCATGAGCGATGAGGATCTGCAGCGCAAGTTCCTCGCCAATTGCATGCACGGCGGTGCCGATGTGGGTCGTGCCAGGGCCTGGATCGGTATGCTGGCCGGCGTGTTCGATGCGCCGCGTGTGGATTTGTCTGCGCTGACCATTCAGGAGGCCCGATGAGCGCCTGTGCTTTTCAGGGCCGTTACGCCCTCGTGACCGGTGCAGGCCGCAACATCGGGCGCGCCATTGCCTTGGCGCTGGCCCGCCAGGGCCTGGGGGTGGCCGTCAACGTGCGCGCCTCCACCCGGGAGGGCCAGGCTGTGGTGGAGGAGGTGCAGGCCCTGGGTGTGCCGGCCATGCTGGTGGTGGCCGACGTCACCCAACCCGATGCAGTGCGCGCTGCGGTGGAACGCATCCGCAGCCAGTGGGGTCGGCTGGACGTGCTGGTCAACAATGCCGCCATTCGCCGCGAGGCGCCCCTGGCCCAGTTGGATCTGGCGCAGTGGCATGACACCCTGGCGGTGGTGCTTGACGGTGCCTTCATCTGCACGCAGTCGGCCCTGGATCTGCTGCGCGCCTCGCCCGCCGGGGCGGTGATCAATGTCGGCGGCCTGACGGCCCACACTGGAGCCCCGAACCGGGTGCATGTGGTCACCGCCAAGGCGGGGCTCGTGGGCCTGACTCGCGCCCTGGCTCACGAACTGGCCGAGGCGGGCGTCACGGTCAATTGCGTTTCGCCGGGCCTGATCGATACCGTGCGGCAGACCAACAGCGCACCGGCTCAGCCCAAGCACCATGCCACTCACCGCCCCCTGCTGGGGCGCCGCGGCACCGCCGATGAAGTGGCGGCCATGGTAGCCTGGCTGGCAGGGCCCGAAGCCCGCTTCGTCACCGGCCAGGTGATGCACGTCAACGGTGGCACCTACCTGGGCGGCTGACTGGGTGTTCGCGCGGCGCCTCGCGCTCACGCTGGCGGCAGCGTTGCTGGGCGGTGGACTGGCCTGGGCTTTGGGCGTACCCCTACCCTGGGTGTTGGGCGCTATGGTGGGCGTGGCCATGCTGGGCATCGCGGGGGCGCAGAGTCAGGTCGTTGTACAGCCGAGCTGGAGTCGACGTGCGGCACAGTTGCTCATCGGTTGTGCTTTGGGCCTGTACTTCACCCCCGCGGTCATGGCGCAGGTGCTTCGTCTGGCCCCGTGGATGGCTGGTGGAGCGCTGCTCGCGCTGGTTCTGGCGGCGCTTGGCGCGCGCGCCGTGCAGCGCTTGGCACAGGTAGATGGACCCACGGCCATCTACGCCATGGCCATAGGCGCCTCCTCCGAGATGGCTCTGCAGGCCACACGGGCCGGTGCCGATGGCGCCCTGGTCGCATCGGCGCACGCCGTGCGCATCATCCTCGTTACCTGCACCGTGTCGCTGGTGGCCTGGTCCACCGGGGTCTCCAGTGCGGTGCAGACCGTCGACGCGCCTGTGCTGCCGGTGTTGACTTGGCTGCCCCTGCTGCTATGCGCGGCCGCGGTGGGCTGGCTGGTGCGGCGCTCGCGTTTGCCCAATCCCTGGCTGCTTGGGCCCTTGTGTGTGTGTGGCGCCGCCGCAGGCCTGGGGCTGGAAGGTCGCCTGCCCGATGCGTTGCTGGTGGTCACTCAGGTGGTGATTGGGTGGGGCCTGGGACAAAACATCTCGCGGCAATTCTTCCGGCGCGCGCCGAGACTGCTGGCGGCGGCCGCACTCATGACGGTGGCCATGATCGCGACCTGCAGCGCCTTCGCAGCGTTCGTCTGCGCTGCGACCGGACTGCCGCTGCTCACGGGCTTGGTGGGACTGGCTCCCGGAGGCATGGCCGAGATGGCGGTGATCGCCAAGGCCTTTGGATTGGGCGCGCCCGTGGTCTTGGGCTTTCACCTCGTGCGGGTATTTGCCACCATTTTCCTGACCCGCCGCCTGGCCGCCTGGATGTTGCGCAGGGGCTGGGTGCGGGCCTGAAGGCCCGCTGCCCCCCGGTCAGGCGTCGAGGTTGATTTTGCGTTCCCGGGCCAACTTGGTCCAACGTTCGAGGTCGGCCTTGATGTAGGCGCCAAAGGCTTCTGGCGCCATGGGCATGGGTTGCACCGCCTCGATGGAGAGCTTGTCTCTGAGGTCTGGCGCCTTGAGTACCGTATCGAGGGTCTCATTGAGCAACTTGACCAGCGCAGCGGGCATGCGGGCTGGACCCACCACACCGTACCACTGCTGCGCATCAAAGCCCTTGAATCCAGATTCCTCCAGCGTGGGCACATCCGGTACCTGGGGGTGGCGCTGCAGGCCCGTCACCGCCAGAGGGCGTACGCGTCCAGAGCGGATGTGTGGCATGGCAGCGGCCAGTCCGGGGAACATCGCATGCGTCTGCCCCCCCATGAGGTCGGTCAGCGCCGGCGCAATGCCTCGGTAGGGCAGGTGGACGATGAAAGTGTTGAGCTGCGCCTTGAACAGTTCCATGCACAGGTGTGTGAGCGATCCGGCGCCGGCCGATCCGTAACTCAGTCGGGCCGGGTTCTTGCGTAGGTAATCGGTGAATTCGCCCAAGGTCTTGACCGGCAGTGAGGCGTTGACCACCAGCACGTTGGGCGTGGCGCCAATCATGCCGATGGGCGTGAAGTCGGCCAGCGCGTCATAAGGCACCTTGCGGGTGGCCGGGCTGGTGCCGTGTGTGGCTACGTAACCCTGCAGGAGCGTGTAGCCATCGGGCTGGGCGCGCATGGTGGCCTGGCAGGCCACCACGCCGCCGCCACCAGACTGGTTGTCCACCAGGAAGGTGGCGTTAAGGGCCTTGGCCCAACGCTCTGTGACGGTGCGACCGATCATGTCACTGCCACCGCCGGCGGCCACCGGGACGATGTAGCGGATGGGGCGGCTGGGGTAGGTCTGCGCCTGGGTGGTCAGGGGCAGGGCGCCCAGGGCGGCGCTCGCGGCGAGAAGGGAACGACGTTTCATGGGGCTCCAGGGACAGGTTTATTCACTCTTGACAGTTTAAGAAGGGCCGAGTTGCCGACTCATCAGGGTTGACCCTTGCGCCGCCATCCTGAGCGCGGCCCAATGCGCGTCCAAGGCGGCATGGACATCGTTGGGCACTTCGAAGTGTGGCAGCGCCCCGGTGGGAAAAACGCGCACCGTCCAGGAGCCGTGGTTCTCCAGCAGCGTCTTCTGCCGGTAGTCGGTGAAGTCGCCGCGGACGCCGTGGCCCATCCACACCGGCATTTGCAGGCTTTCGTAGATGGTGAGGATATCGCGGCTGAACAGGGCGCCGCAGAGAAAGCTCAAGGGCGCATGCTCGGCCCCACTTTCGCCAGCGGTGCGAACGGCCTCTTCAAACATCAGCTCATCGATCTGCGGCCCGCCCCAGGTCTTGCGCAGAAAAAAACGTATCACCGAGGGCCGAGTTAGACCTTTGAAAAGCCCGGGCCCCATCCATTGCAGCACCTTGTGCAATCGTGGCAGGCCGGCCGTACTGCCGGGCGCTCCACGGCGCTGCAGCCGCCCGCTCAGGCCGGTGGGGCTGATCAGGGCCAGAGTTTTAAAGCGAGCCGGCCTTTCGCTGGCTGCGCGGGCCAGGAATTCGCAGGACAAGGACAAGGCCAGCGCATCGATGGGCGCCGGGCCCATCTGCCTGCCGATGTGCTCGACCACGCCATGCAAGGCATCGGTCATCAGGCGCGGGGTGTAGAGCCGGCGCTCTCTGGCGCTGGCGCCAAAACCGGGCAGGTCGGGAGAAAAAACCGTTCGGGTGGCCGCGTAGTGTTCATGCAGCGGACGCACCTCGGCCGCTGAGGCCGCTGCATTGACGCTGTGTATCAGCAGCAGCGGCGGACCCTGGCCGGCCACATGCACAGCGATCGGCCCGGCGGAGCTGGTGCATTGCACGGTGGTTCCGGATAGCCGGGGTCGGAAGGTGCCGGGGGGGAGCGCTTGCATGCGGCCGATGATAGCCGCGCCCCTGTGCTTGGCCCTGCGCCGATGGCATAAACGCTTATCCATGACTAATGCGGTCGGGTAATAAGGCGGTGCTAGGATTTAGCCTGTTTCTAACCACTTTCACAGGAATTCCATGAAATCGACGAACCGCCGTGTCTTCATGATGCAAGCAGCCGTTGGCGGAGCCGCTCTGGCAGCCGCCGGTGCAGCCTCGGCTCAAGCCATGGTCAACGAAAAAGACGCACAAGCCGTCTCGCTGGGTTATGTGGCCGACACCACCAAGGCCGATGCCAAAAAATTCCCCAAGCATGCGGCCACCCAAAAATGCAGCAACTGCCAGCTCTATACCGGCGCTGCCAATGCCAAGTCCGGGCCTTGCTCCATCTTCCCGGGCAAGCAGGTTGCGGCCAACGGCTGGTGCTCGGCCTGGGTCAAGAAGGCCGGTTGAGTTTCGGCTTTCGAGGATAAAGCCCGCCGCGCGCGGGCTTTTTCGTCTTTGTCGCACGGCAGTCTGAACGCCCCGTTTTGGGTTTGTGAGTCGGCCGGACCTCGTTCACAATGAGCCCATGTCGTCCTCTGACTTTCCCACCATTGATGCGCTCAGCCAGTCCTTGCAGCGGGTCGACTATTTTTCGGACCGCCGCCTGGCCACCGCCGTTTTTTTGGCCCTGCGCCTGAGACGGCCCCTGTTGCTGGAAGGCGAGCCCGGCGTGGGCAAGACCGAACTGGCCAAGGCGCTCGCGGCCGCGCTCAGCCGCGAGCTGATCCGTCTGCAGTGCTACGACGGCCTGGAGCAGCGTGAGGCCCTCTACGAATGGAATTACGCCGCCCAGCTTTTGCATATGCGTGCGGCACAAGGCCGAGAGCAGGCCGGTGACCTCGAGCGCGAGGTCTATACCGGGCATTACCTGATCAAGCGCCCTCTTTTGCAAGCCTTGCAGGCCCCCCAGCCGGGTGCTGTTTTGCTCATCGATGAGGTGGACCGGGCCGACGAGCCTTTCGAGGCCTTTTTGCTCGAGTATTTGGGCGAGTATCAAGTCACCATTCCGGAGCTCGGCACCTTGCGGGCCGCGGCCTGGCCGGTCACCATTTTGACCAGTAACCGCACCCGGGAGCTCAACGACGCCATCAAGCGGCGCTGTCTCTACCACTGGCTGGACTACCCGGACCGTGAGCGCGAGCTGGCCATCATCCGGGCCCAGGTGCCTCAGGCCAGCGAGCAGCTGACAGCGCAGATCGCCGCTTTCGTGAGCCGGCTTCGGCAAGCGCCCTTCAAGGACGCGTTTGAGCGTGCCCCGGGGATTGCCGAAAGTGTGGAATGGGCCAAGGCGCTGGTTGCACTCGACACCCTGTCGGTTGATCCTGAAGTGGCGGCCGATACCGCGGGCATTCTCTTCAAGCAGCGCGAGGATGTAGCGGCCCTGACCGCCGATCTGGCCGGTGAAATCCTGCAAGCCGATACGGCGTCTTGATGTGTGGGCTGTCCTGATCCCCGGCCATGCAGCTCGGTGACGCGCGTTCGGGCCGACTGGCGGGTAATCTGGCTGCCTTCGGTCGGGCCCTGCGTCGTGCCGGTGTGCCGGTCGATGCCAGTCGCATGGCCTTGGCGCAGCAGGCGGCCCTGATGATCGATATCGGCCGGCGCGACGATTTATCGGCCGCGCTGGAGACAGTGCTGGTCGCGTGCGAGCAGGACCGGGCCGTGTTTCGTGAGTTGTTCGAGGTTTTCTTTCGCGATCCCAAGGTCGCCCACAAGCTGCTGGCCCAGTTGCTGCCCTCGGCCGAGGGCAAGGCCGAAGTCAGCCGGCAGCGTGCGCGGGTGCGTGATGCCTTGCAGCCCCAGCGCGTCGCGCGGCCGATGACACAACCGGCGGCGGCTGATCGGGAGTTTGAGTTCGACGCCACCATGACGGCCAGCGACTTGCAGCGTTTGCAGCATGCCGATTTCAACACTCTCTCGGCCGACGAGTACGCCTTGGTCGAGCGACTGGCACGCGACATTCCTTTGCCGCTGCCGACCTTGCCTTCGCGTCGTCTGCGACCAGGCTGGCGCGGCCCGCGGCCCCATTGGCCCGGCGTGATGCAGCGGGCCGCCCGGACCGGCGGTGAGATGCTCGATCTGCCCCGACTGCATCGCCGGTCGCAGCCCTTGCCGCTCCTGGTGCTGGTCGATGTCTCCGGCTCCATGGAGCGGTATGCCCGGCTTTTGCTGGCTTTTCTGCATGCAGCCACCCGGGCCCATCGCCGACGCGATGTGATGGCTGTGGGCATGAACCTGACCGATCTGGGGCCGGCTTTCGCCCAGGCTGACACCGATGCCATGCTGACCCAGGCCAACCACCTGATCGCCGATTTTGCCGGCGGTACGAGGCTGGGCCAAAGTTTGCAGCAGCTGCGCCAGCGGCACGCCCGACGCTTGATAGGCCGCCGCACCGTGGTCTTGCTGATCACCGACGGACTCGACACCGGCGAGCCTGAGGACTTGCGCAGCTGTCTTCAGTGGCTGCGCCTGCACAGCCGACGCTTGCTCTGGCTTAATCCCTTAATGCGTTTTGAGGGCTACGCACCGCTGGCCCGGGGCGCGGCGGTGCTGCACGGACAAGCCCACGCGATGCTGGCGGTGCACAATCTAAGTCGGCTGCGCGATCTTGCGGCCAGTCTGGCTCGGCTTTTGTCGAGCTAAGCCCACTGCGGATCCGGCGGGCCTGTAGCAAAATCAGATTTCAAGCCCACCTGCCGCACCCACTCAAGGATACTCATCATGGAGATGCAAGCCACCCGTTTACTCGGGGTGACCCAACAGCAAGCCTGGCAGGCCCTCAACGACCCGGAAGTGCTCAAGCTGTGCATACCGGGTTGCGACAAAGTCGAGGCCACTGCCAACAACGAATTCGACATCGGCATGGCGCTGCGCATCGGCCCTGTGTCGGCGCGCTTCAAGGGGCATATCAGCCTGAGCGATATCGTGCCGCCCTCAAGCTATCGCATCGGCTTTGAGGGGCAGGGCGGCCCGGCTGGTTTTGGCAAGGGCCAGGCCCAAGTACAACTGACACCTGCCGGCGGGGCCTGTGAATTGAGTTATTCGGTGACCGCTTCGGTAGGCGGCAAGGTGGCTCAGCTTGGGCAGCGTCTGATCGATGGCGTAGCCCGCTCCCTAGCCGAAGATTTTTTCAGGCGTTTTGACGAGGAGATGCAGCGGCGCCATGGCGGCACGGCGGCCGCGTCTGCAAGCAGTGTGATTGCATCGCCGGCGCTGCCCGAGGTCTTGCTGCCGGCGGCAGTCAGCGCCGCCGCAGGTGCCGTCCTCATGTTGTTCTTGCTCCTCCTGGTAACGCGCTAAAGGTGGGGTGGTGGAAAACCTCGATGTGATGGTGCTGCGAACGCTGCGCGATTGGCGCATGGCGGGGCGCCGCGCGCTTTTGGCCACCGTGGTGCGGACCTGGGGCTCCTCGCCGCGACCGGTAGGCTCGATCATGGCCCTGTGCGAAGACGGCGCGGTGGTGGGCTCAGTCTCTGGCGGTTGCATTGAGGACGACCTGATCTACCAGTACACCCAGGCCTACAAGGCCGCTTATGCAAGTGCTGACAGCCGCGCGATCCCCGTGGGGGCGCCGCGCTTTATCAAGTACGGCATCAGCGCCGACGAGGCGCATCGCTTCGGCTTGCCTTGCGGCGGCACACTCGAATTGCTGCTCGAGTTTGATCCATCGGCCCAGGCCCTGGCTGAGCTGGTTCAGGCGCTCGAGGCCGGTGCCTTGATGCGCCGGGCGGTCTCGCTTGCCGATGGCGAGGTCTCGCTCTCCCGCGCCGGCGTCCCGTCTGAGTTGCAGCTCAGCGATACCGAGCTCGTCAACACCTTTGGACCTGAATACCGCATGCTGCTCATTGGTGCTGGGCAGCTCACCGAGTACCTGGCCACCATGGCCTTGTTTTCGGGCTTTGCCGTGACGGTGTGTGACCCCCGCGAGGAATATCGCGGCGCGTGGTCGGTACCCGGCGTACAGATGCGCAGCGAAATGCCCGACGATGTCGTTACCGCCTTCAGGGCCGACCGACGCAGCTGCGTGATCGCACTGACCCACGATCCCAAACTCGACGACCTGGCCCTGCTCGAAGCCCTGGGCACGGAGGCGTTCTACGTCGGTGCCATCGGTTCGCGTCGCAACAACGAGGCGCGGCATCAGCGCATGAAGGAGCACTTTGACCTTACCGAAGTCCAGCTCAAGCGACTGCGTGGCCCGATCGGCATCTATATCGGGAGCAAGACGCCGGCCGAGATTGCGGTGTCCATCATGGCCGAGGTCTTGGCGGTCAAGAACAGCGTGACCTTGCCGCGCGACATGCAGGTCGGTCATGCCAAGAACGAGCGTGAGGTTGTCCCCAACGATCCGGGCGTGCTCGTTTGCGGCCTCCGTCGGCCGGGCTGAGGCCGCCTAGCTTTGCCACCACGCGACGGTGCGCAAGCCCAGTAGCGTGAGCAGCAAGCTGCCCATCAGGTGCAGGCCGGCGGTCAGAAGAGCCAGGCCAAAGCGTCCTTCGGTGATGAAGTGCACCACCTCGGCAGAAAAGGCTGAAAAGGTGGTCAACCCGCCGAGGAAGCCGGTGATCAGCATCAAGCGCCAAATCGGATCGAGATCGGGCAGGGCCTGGAACACGCCGATGGCCAGCCCGACCAGATAGCCGCCGACCCAATTGGCCGCCAGCGTCCCCCAGGGCAATATCGCCCC
>CAZCSD010000019.1:18542-38252 GCA_964501235.1 uncultured Polaromonas sp.
GCGCAGTGACTATGATCATGACATGTTTGAAGGCAATGGGACGCGCCGGGGCTTGCGCGGCATGATATGCCCATAGCGATCATTGGGGCGGGCATGGTGGGTGTGTCGTGCGCCTGGGCGTTGCGCCGACGGGGGCAGGAGGTCATCTTGCTGGACCGGGGCGACCCTGGGGGACAAACCAGCCACGGCAATGCTGGCGTGATTTCGCCCACCTCCTTGCTGCCCTTGAACCACCCTGGCCTGTGGTTACAACTGCCCGATTTGTTGCGCGGTCGTAACCCTGGCTTTCGGCTGCGGTCCACCCCCTTGCGGCGGCGCTTGCCGGCACTGCTCGGCTTTTTAGGGCAGGCCCGTCCCTCGGTGCTCGAGGTCACCGCGCAGGCCCTGCATCGACTGATCAGCCTGTCCCGACCGCTGCATGCGCAGTGGATGAAGGAAGCGGCTATTGCGCATCGCTTGCGCGATGAGGGATGGCTTTTTCTCTACCGCTCATCGGCTGCCTGGCAGTCAGCGGCTTGGGCGCGCGACTGGTATCGGCGGTTTGATCTGCTGTGCCAAGCGCTCGATGCCCAGGCACTGCGCGAGCTTGAACCGGATTTGCACAGAGGCTTCGTACATGCCCTGTGGGTACGCGGCGCCGCTTCGGTCGATGAGCCGGGCGCGGTGGTGCGGGCCCTGGCCGAGCATCTGGTGGGCCAGGGCCTTCGATTCGTTCGCGAGGAAGTGCGCCACTTGCAGCGCTCCGGCGCTGCATGGCTGTTGCAGACTGCATCGGGGCAGCGTATCGAGGCCGACCAGGTGGTCCTGGCCTTGGGGCCGGGTTCGCGTGATTTCCTGTATGCGCAGTGGGGCTGGAAGCTGCCTATGCTTCACGAGCGGGGGTATCACCAGCACTACGCTTGGCAAGGCCGCGGTCTTCGGCGGCCCATCTACGATACCGCCGGTGCTTATGTGCTCTCGCCCATGACGCCCGGTCTGCGCCTGACCACCGGGGTCGAGTTGGAGGAGGCCGATGCGCCACCGCGGACCGACATGATGGAGGCCGCCGAGGCGGCAGCGCGCCAGGTTCTGCCGCTGGGCGCCCGGCTCGACAGCCCGATGTGGCTGGGCAGTCGGCCCACCTTGCCCGACAGCCGCCCTATCCTCGGCGCCGCCCCCGATCATCCGGGTCTCTGGCTCGCTCTCGGTCACCAGCACATCGGCTTTTCAACCGGGCCGGGCAGCGGTGAACTGATGGCCGCGCTTTTGCTCGGTGAGAAGGTCCCCATAGACCCCGAGCCCTTTGCGGCGTTGCGTTGGGGCCGCCACTGGCTGCGCTGAGCGCGACCGTATGCGTTCGTGCGCAGTCGCGTGCGAAGAGTCTTACATCATTTGCTTGGGCAGCCAGGTCACGATCTGGGGGAACGCGTAAATCAGCGCGACCCCGATCACCATCATCAAAAACATGGGTAGCGTGACCTTGGCAATCCAGGTTAGCTGTCGCCCGGTCATGCCTTGCAGCACAAAGAGGTTAAAGCCCACGGGGGGCGTGATTTGGGCCATCTCCACCACCAGCACAATGAAGATGCCGAACCAGATCAGGTCGATGCCCGCGCCTTGTATGGTGGGCAGCAGCACGCCCATGGTCAGGACCACCATGGATATTCCGTCAAGGAAGCAGCCGAGGATGATGTAGAAGATGGCGAGCACCAGAATCAGTTGGCCGGGGCTCAGGCCCAGCGAACCTATCCACTCGGCCAAGTGGCGCGGCAAGCCGATGTAGCCCATCGAGAGCGTGAGGAAAGCGGCCCCGGCCAGGATGAGCGCAATCATGCAATACAGCCGGGTGGCCCCCATCAGCGAATCGCGAAAGCTTTGCCAGTTCAGCGAGCCCTGTAGCGCCGAAAGAACGAGTGAGCCCACCACGCCCACCGCCGCCGCTTCGGTGGCGGTGGCAATACCGCTGTAAATGGAACCGAGCACCGCGATGATGAGCAGAATCACGGGGATCAGATGTCTGGAGGCGGCGAGTTTTTCCACCAGGCTCGGGCGTGCATCGTCGCGCGGGATGGCTCCCGGATGCAGCAGCGACCAGCCGATGATGTAGCTCGAGAACAGAAAGGCGAGCATCAATCCTGGCAGTACGCCGGCAATGAACAGCCGCGCGATCGACACTTCGGCGGTGACGCCATAGACGATCATGATGATCGAAGGCGGAATGAGCAGGCCCAGGGTGCTTGCGCCGGCCAGGGAGCCTACGACCAGATGCTCGGGATAGCCGCGCCGGCCCAGTTCGGGCAGCGTCATTTTTCCGATGGTGGCGCAGGTGGCCGCGCTCGATCCCGAAACGGCGGCAAAGATGGTCGAGCCCACCACGTTGGTGTGCAGCAGGCGCCCGGGCAGCCCATGCATCCAAGGGGCCAAACCCTTGAACATGTCGCTGCTCAGTCGGGTTCGAAACAGGATTTCGCCCATCCAGATGAACAGGGGCAGGGCGGTCAGCGTCCAGCTCGAGGACGAGCCCCAGATGGTTACCGCCATCGCATCGCCGGCCGGGCGGGTGGAGAACAACTCCATGCCGATCCAGGCCACGCCCGAGAGCGTCAGACCGATCCACACCCCGCTGCCCAAAATCAGGAACAGCGAGAGCACCAGCAAGCCGGTGATGGCCAGATCACTCATTGCGCAAGGCCTCTCCGCCCGATTCGTTGTGGCGCAAGCCACGCCATTGAAGCACCCACTCGTCCAGGCAGGCGATGGTCAGCACCGCTGCACCGATGGCCATGCCCAGTTGCGGCAGCCACAGCGGCGTGGCATCGGTGGAGGTGGAGATGTCGTTGAAGAC
This sequence comes from uncultured Polaromonas sp., assembly GCA_964501235.1. Taxonomy (GTDB): domain Bacteria; phylum Pseudomonadota; class Gammaproteobacteria; order Burkholderiales; family Burkholderiaceae_C; genus Polaromonas. The sequence goes on from CAZCSD010000019.1 coordinate 21,367, forward strand.
ATGCGATTGCCAGGCCAGCTTGACGCTGTAGATTGCAAACAGCAGGCTCAGCAGCGTACCGGCGCCCAGGGCCCACAACTCCATGGCATGCCGGGCCCTGTTGCTCAGGTGATGCAGCAGCAAGGTGACACGGATATGCTCGCCGCGCTTGAGCGTGTGCGCCAACGCCAGGAAACCGCAGCCGGCCATCAGGTAGCCGGCGTAGGCATCGGTGCCACGCACATGAAAACCCAGCTGCCGCCCCAAAATGGACAGCAGCACCATGATCAGCAGGCCGACCATGAAAACGGCTGCCACCGCAGCCGTTGCGCCATAGAGCCCGTCGAGCAGCTTGCGCATCAAGGTCTGGTCAGCGTCGGAAGGCGTTGATCAGCTGCTGGCCTTCAGCCCCAGACTTGCCGGACCATTCGGTCAGCAGGGTTTCGCCGACCTTCTTCATGTCGGTGGTGAGTTGAGCTGGGGGTGGCAGGATCTGCATGCCGCCAGCGCGCAGGATGTCGAGCGAGGCACCGTTGGCCTTTTTGCTCTCGGCCAGGCCGCGCACTTCAGCGTCGGCAGCGGCTTTCATCACGGCATCCTGCGTGGCCTTGTCCAAGGCGTTGAAAGCAGCGCGATTGACGATCACCAGGTTCTTGGGCAGCCAGGCCTGGGTGTCGTACCAGAACTTGACATGCTCATGCAGTTTGGCATCGGCGCCGGTCGATCCGCTGGACATCATGCTCTCGGTGACGCCGGTGGCAAACGCTTGGCTGACTTCAGCGGCCTGTACGGTCACCGGCTGCGCCCCGACCAACTCGGCGATGCGGGCGGTGGCCGGACTGTAGGCGCGCCACTTGATCCCCTTGAGGTCGGCGGCCGAATTAAGGGGCCTCTTGCTGTAGATGCCTTGCGGCGGCCAGGGTACCGCGTAGAGGGCCATCATGCCCTGTTCGGCCAGTTTCTTGTCGACCAGCGGCTTTTGCACGCGCCAGAGTTTCATGGCGTCGTCATAGCTGGTGGCCAGGAAGGGAATGCCATCAGCGCCCCAGATCTGCCATTCGTTTTGGAAGTTGACCATCAGAATCTCGCCGATCTGGGCCTGCCCGCCTTGCACGGCACGCTTGATCTCCGGGGCCTTGAACAAGGAGGCATTGGGGTGCACGGTAATCTTGAGCTTGCCGCCGGAGGCTTTGTCCACATCCGCTGCAAACTGATTGAGGTTGACCGTGTGGAAGTTGGTGGCCGGATAGGCGGCGGGCAAGTCCCACTTGGTCTGTGCGCTTGCCGTGGTGGCCAGGGCCAGGGCGCTGGTGGCCAGGGCGAGTTGGAAGAAGCGTCGTTTCATGGGGAGACTCCTCTGGAGGTGATTGAAGGGTGAATTGCGGCGGCCTACAAGATGACCGCCGAGCGGCGTGTGTGGTCCGGTGCTTCGGGAGACCCACTGTAGGCCCGAAGTCTCCCGGCGGGATCCGTATTTTCCCTAAACATCGACAAATTATTGGTAATTTGTCGATGTTATGGCTAGACTGGCGGTGTGACCGCTCGTGCCCCTGCTCACCCTCGCAAAGCATCGGCCGACAAGCCGCTGGCCAAGCCCATCGTCTCGTCGGCCCATCTGGTCTCGCCCGACAGCGCGCAGATGAGCGAGTTCGAGTTTGGCCTCATCGTGGCCGGCAATGCCTTTCACCGCTGGGTGATCCACTGCATGTCAGCGGCGGGCCTCAAGGACCTGACGCCGCTGGATGTGCTGGTGCTTCACCATGTGACCCATCGGGCGCGCGACAAGCGACTGGCTGACATTTGCTTCATCATGAACATCGAAGACACGCATCTGGTCAATTACGCCCTCAAAAAGTTGCTGGGCCTGGGCGTGGTGGCCTCGCGCAAGCACGGCAAGGAGGTGACCTATGCGGCCACGGAAGCCGGACGGCAGCATGTCGAGCGCTACCGCGAAATCCGCGAGGCCTGTCTGATTGCGGCGCTCAAAGCCGACGAGGGTCTCAACCGGGACATTGGTGAGCTCGCGCGTCTGCTGCGGGTGCTCTCGGGCATGTACGACCAGGCGGCGCGGGCGGCTGCTTCACTTTGAGCTTTATTCATGAGCGCAGGAAGCCCTCAGGAGCGTTGGCAGTTCTGGATCGACCGGGGCGGTACCTTCACCGACATCGTCGGGCGTCGACCCGATGGCAGGCTGCTGACGCACAAGCTGCTGTCTGACAACCCCGAACACTATCGCGATGCCGCCGTGGCGGGCATTCGGCACCTCCTCGGGCTCAAAACCGGGGACGCCATCACGGCAGACCAAGTGGAGTGTGTCAAGATGGGCACGACCGTGGCCACCAACGCCTTGCTCGAGCGCAAGGGCGAGCCGACCCTGCTGGTCACCACCGCCGGCTTTCGTGACGCGCTGCGCATTGCCTATCAAAACCGGCCTCGCCTTTTTGACCGCCACATCGTCCTGCCTGAACTGCTCTATGCCCAGGTGATCGAGGCCCGCGAGCGGATGGGAGCGCACGGCGAGCTGATCGACCCGCTCGACACCGCCGACCTGGAGGCGCAGTTGCGAGGCGCTTATGAGGCCGGCCTGCGCAGCGTGGCCATTGTTTTTTTGCACGGCTACCGCTACAGCCAACACGAGAAAGCGGCTGCACAATTGGCGCGGGAGGCCGGCTTCACCCAAGTCAGCACCAGCCACCAGACCAGCCCTCTGATGAAGTTTGTGAGCCGGGGCGACACCACGGTGGTTGATGCCTATCTCTCGCCGATCCTGCGGCGCTATGTCGATCGTGTGGCCGCAGAGATGCCCGGGGTGCGTCTGTATTTCATGCAGTCATCCGGAGGTCTGGCCGATGCCCAGGCTTTTCAGGGCAAGGATGCCATCCTCTCGGGGCCCGCCGGCGGCATTGTCGGCATGGCGCGCACGGCGCAGCTGGCCGGCTGCGAGCGCGTGATCGGCTTTGACATGGGCGGTACGTCTACGGATGTGTCGCATTTCGCCGGTGAGTTCGAGCGCGAGTTTGAGACCCAGGTGGCCGGCGTGCGTATGCGCGCCCCGATGATGAGTATCCACACCGTGGCTGCCGGCGGGGGCTCTATCCTGAGCTTTGACGGATCACGGTTTCGTGTCGGGCCGCAAAGTGCGGGCGCCAATCCCGGCCCGGCCAGCTACCGCAGGGGTGGGCCTTTGGCAGTCACCGATGCCAACCTGATGCTCGGCAAGATACAGCCGTCCTGGTTTCCCAAGGTCTTCGGTCCCTCGGGCAGCGAGGCGTTGGGACTGGAGCCGGTGCATGCGCAGTTTGCCGATCTGGCGCGTCGCAGTGGCCGCAGCGCCGAGGAAGTGGCCGAGGGCTTCATACGCATTGCAGTGGAGCAGATGGCCAATGCGATCAAGAAGATTTCGGTGGCCCGCGGTTATGACGTCACCCGCTACACGCTGCAGTGCTTTGGAGGCGCCGGTGGCCAGCACGCGTGCCTGGTGGCCGATGCCTTGGGCATGACCCGGGTACTGGTGCATCCCCTGGCGGGTGTGCTGTCGGCCTATGGCATGGGGCTGGCCGATCAAAGTTTGATCCGCGAACAAGCGGTGGAGTGCCCGCTCGATGAGCCGGGCCTGGAGCCGCTCGCGCGGCAACTCGATGACCTGGCCGGGCAGGCGGCGCAGGCCCTCAGTGGCCAGGCCGGTGCGGCGCAAACCCAGATGCGTCGCCGTGTGCATTTGCGCTACGAGGGCACCGACACCGCGCTGGTGGTGCCCTTTGGGGCGCGGACGGCGATCGAGGCCGCCTTTGAAGCCGCTTATCGTCAGCGCTTTGCCTTTCTGATGCAGGGCAAGCGGCTCATCGTGGAGGCGGTCTCCGTAGAGGCGGTGTTGCCCGGTCAGGCCCCGGGTGAGCAAAGCCATGCCTTGCAGGCCGACCGACCAACCCCGGTGCGAGAGCGGGTTCGTATGTACAGCGGGGGCCAGTGGCACGAGGCTGCGCTGGTGGTGCGCGAGGACTTGCAACCGGGCGATCGGGTGCCGGGGCCGGCCATCATCGCTGAGCGTAACGCGACCACCGTCGTCGAGCCTCAGTGGCAGGCACGGGTGAACGAGCTCGACCATCTTTTGCTTGAGCGGATCGTGCCGCGGGCTCAGCGCCATGCGGTGGGTACGACGGTCGATCCCGTGCTGCTGGAGGTGTTCAATAACTTGTTCATGAACATTGCCGAGCAGATGGGTCTGCAGCTGCAAAATACAGCCTACTCGGTCAACATCAAGGAACGGCTCGATTTTTCTTGCGCCCTCTTCAATCAGCAGGGCCAGCTGATCGCCAACGCCCCGCACATGCCGGTTCATCTGGGTTCGATGGGTCAGAGCATACAAACGGTGATTGCCGAAAACCTTGGACGCATGCGGCCCGGTGATGTGTATGTGCTCAACGACCCCTATCACGGCGGCACTCATCTGCCCGACGTCACGGTGATCACGCCGGTTTTTCTCGAAGGCGCTGCCGAGCCGGTGTTCTATGTCGGCTCGCGCGGGCACCATGCCGATGTGGGTGGGCTCACGCCGGGCTCCATGCCTCCTTTTTCTACGCACATCGAAGAAGAGGGTGTGCAGATCCGCAATTTCAAGCTGGTCGAGGCCGGCCGCCTGCGCGAGGCCGAGATGGTGGCGCTGCTTCAAAGTGGCCCCTACCCCAGCCGCAACCCGCAGCAAAACCTGGCCGATCTGAAGGCGCAGATCGCTGCCAACGAGAAAGGGGTGCAGGAACTGCGGCGCATGGTTGCTGAGTTTGGCCTCGATGTGGTACAGGCGTATATGCTGCACGTGCAGGACAACGCCGAAGAATCGGTGCGGCGTGTCATTACCCGCCTGCGCAACGGTCGCTTCACCCTGCCTCTGGACAACGGCGCACAAATTGAAGTGGCGGTGCGTGTGGACAGTCGGTCGCGCAGTGCGGAGATCGATTTTTCCGGCACCAGCGCGCAACTGAGCAACAACTTCAATGCGCCGCGGGCGGTGTGCATGGCGGCCGTGCTTTATGTGTTTCGCACCCTGGTGGACGATGACATCCCCTTGAACGCCGGCTGCCTCAAGCCGTTGAAGGTCATCATTCCTGAGGGCTCCATGCTCAACCCGCTGCCGCCTGCTTCGGTGGTGGCTGGCAATGTAGAGACCTCGAGCTGCATCACCAATGCGCTGTTTGGTGCGCTCGGGGTGATGGCCGGCGGCCAGCCGACGATGAACAACTTTACTTTCGGCAACGACCGCTACCAGTATTACGAGACCATTTCCGGGGGCAGCGGAGCCGGCGGCCTGTTTAATGAGCGTGGCGAACTGATCGGCGGCTTTGACGGAACGGCGGTGGTGCAGACGCACATGACCAATTCGCGCTTGACTGATCCGGAGGTGCTTGAGTTTCGTTTCCCGGTGCGTCTGGAGAGCTACGAAATCCGCCAGGGTTCTGGCGGTGCCGGACGCTGGCGCGGCGGTGATGGCGGGATTCGCCGGCTGCGCTTTCTTGAGCCGATGACCGCGGCCATTCTCTCCAATGGGCGCGTTCATCCCGCCTTTGGCGCGGCGGGCGGCCAAGCCGGTGCGGTGGGCCTCAACACCGTGATACGCGCCGACGGCAGCCAAGAGGCAGTGGCACACATCGGGCAGGTGCCTATGCAGGCGGGTGATGTGTTCGAGATTCAGACCCCCGGGGGCGGTGGATTCGGCCCCGCCCTGTAGTCTTTCAGCGCCGCCCGGTTTGGTAGGCCTGCCCGTTGACGGTCAGGCCTTCTGCGGAAAGCTTGGCCGCGCTCGCAGGGCCGATGCCCTTGACCCGAGCCAGCAGATCCTGCCAGTTTTTGAAGGGCGCCTTCTCGCGTTCACTCAGAATGATTCGGGTGGTGGCCGGACCGAGTCCGCGCAGACCATCGAGGTCGGCTTCGCTGGCGTGGTTGATGTCGATGGCCAGGCAGGCACTGGTGCCCAAGACTGCAAGCGCGCCTGTGAGCCAGGCCTTGTTCAAGGCAAGCTGCCGGCGCCGCATGAGGTTGGGCATTTCAGCGCTGCGCGACCAGCCAATCCATATAGCGACCCACGCCGGTGGCCACGTCGGCAAACTCGTGCGTGCAGCCCAGGCGACGCAGCCGACTCAGATCGGCCTGTGTGTAGCATTGGTACTTGCCCACCAGTGCCTGCGGAAAGTCGATGTATTGGATCTGATGGGTGCGCACCGCCTCTTGGAGGTCGGCTACGCCCGCCTGATCACGATGTCGCCTCAGGGCCTGCACCACGGCCATCGCCACCTCATTGAAGGTCTGCGCCCGGCCCGTGCCCAGATTGAACAATCCGCTGTGCTCGGGGTGATCCAGAAACCAGAGATTGACCGCCACCACATCATCGACATGGATGAAGTCGCGCATTTGCTCGCCCGCGTCATAGCCGCCGTAGGCGCCGAAGAGCTCAACCCTGCCATCGCGCATGAACTGGCCATGCTGGTGAAAGGGTACGCTGGCCATGCGGCCCTTGTGCTGCTCGCGCGGACCGTAGACGTTGAAGTAGCGAAAGCCCACCACCTGTGTGGCCGCCTGGGAAAAATCAGGACCCAGTTCGCGCCGCATGCGCTGGTCGAACAGCCACTTGGAGTAGCCATAGACGTTGAGCGGCTTTTCGCAGTCCGGGTCCTCCGTAAAACGGCTGGAGCCGCCGTAGGTGGCCGCTGAGGACGCGTACAGCAAGCGGGTGCCCTGCTCCTGGCAGGCGTGGAACAACTCGCACGACAGGCTGTAGTTGTTGTCCATCATGTATTTGCCATCGGTCTCCATGGTGTCGCTGCATGCCCCTTCATGGAAGACAGCCTCCACCTGACCATAAGCGCCTTCGGCAAAAAGCTCGTAAAAGTCGTCGGCATCCACATAGTCGGCAATGTCCAGGCCGACCAGGTTGCGAAACTTGTCGCCCTCGCTGAGGTCGTCCACTGCGATGATGTCACGCCAGCCACGCGCATTGAGTCCGGCGATCAGATTGCTGCCTACAAAGCCAGCCGCTCCTGTGACGACGAATCTCATGGCAGCCCCCCTTGCGCAGCGCCTGGAAATAACTCTGCATAGCTCACACCCGCGGTCCCGAATTTGCCCACCACGATGCCGCCCGCCCGGTTGGCCACCGGCACCGCCTCACGCAAACTCGCGCCGGCAGCGAGCATGACCGCCATGGTGGCAATGACCGTATCGCCTGCGCCGGTGACATCAAACACCTCGCGCGCCTGGGCGGGCGCATGGAGCTGGCCTTCTTCGTCGAAGAGTGTCATGCCCTCTTCACTGCGGGTCAGCAGCAGGCCTTGGAGTTGCAGGTCGCGGCGCAATTGCTGGGCCCGGCGGGACAACTCCGCCTCACTGCTCCAGCGGCCGATGACCTGCTCGAGTTCGGCCCGGTTGGGTGTGATCAGCGTGGCCCCCTGGTAGCGCGAGTAGTCGGATCCTTTGGGGTCAATGAGCACAGGCTGGCCGGCCTGCCTGGCCCTCTCGATCATCAGTCCGATATGCGCCAACCCTCCCTTGCCGTAGTCTGAGAACAGCACCGCCTGGTGCTGCTCATGGAGCTGATGGAAGCTCTCCGTCTGGGAGGCGAGCACTTCGTGGTCGGGGGTGTTCTCGAAGTCGAGCCGCATCAATTGCTGCTGCCTTCCAATGATGCGCAGCTTGACTGTGGTGCGCAGAGCGGCGTCACGGCCGAAATGCGGCACGATGCCAGTGCGTGAGACCAGGGCCTCCAGTTCGTGACTGGCCTCGTCTTCGCCGACCACGCTCAGCAGCGAAGCCTGTGCTCCCAGGTTGACCACGTTGTAGGCAACATTGGCCGCGCCGCCCAGGCGTTCCTCCTGGCGCGTGACGCGCACCACCGGCACGGGCGCCTCGGGCGAGATGCGGTCCACCGGCCCGTACCAGTAGCGGTCGAGCATGACATCGCCGACCACGAGAATGCGGGCCTGTGCAAATTGCTCCAGGCTAGGGAGGTGCAGGTTCATAGTTCTTCAATGCGGCGCGCGGGGTAGCTGTCCCAGGCCTGGCAGCCTGGGCAATGCCAGAAGTGTTGTTTGGCCTCGAAGCCGCAAGCGGCGCAGCGGTAGCGCATCAGTGGGCCACAGGCGCGTTCGATGGCACGCCGGACCCCCTGTGCTTGGTCGGCCTGCATCAGGGGTTCGGTGGCCAGCCAGTGGCTGGCCGCCAGCAGGGAGGGCTCGGTCTTGAGGTGCTGCTCGAAGCGCTGTCGTGCACGTTGCGGATCGTCCTCGAGCGCAACGATGGCCTGTACCAGATCGATGCTGGGCTGTTCCTGTTGTGCCTGAGTCAGCAATTGCAGCACCGAATCGCGCGCGCCCGCCTGCTCGGCCAGGCGGGCCATCAGGGCGGCAGCCAGTGGCAAGGACTGCGGTGAGGCCTGTCGCACCATCAGCAGGGCTTGCAGTGCCGCTTTGGCCTGGCCTTGCTGCAGTAGCAACTGGGCTTGCTCGATCAGCGGGCGTGGCGACTGCGGCGCCAGCTCGCGGGCCCGCGCGAGCTTGTCTAGCGCCTCCTGCATCTGACCGGCAGACACCAAGGTCTGCGCTTGCTCGCAAAGATAGTGCGCCTGTCGCGGCGCGAAGCTGCCATGGCTGCTGCTGTCGAGCTTGGCTGCCACCACGCTGGCCTGGGCCCAGTCCCGCGACCGCTCGTAGATGGCCAGCAGGGCCAGTCTGGCATCCTGCTCGTGGGCCGTGCCCTCGAGCTTGTTGAGCGCCGCTTCGGCCCGGTCGAGTAAACCGGCCTTGAGGAAGTCCAGGGCCAGCGCATGCTGGGCGCGATCGCGCTCGGCTTGGTTCAAGTCTGCGCGGGCCAGCAAGTGCTCATGCACCCGAACGGCCCGGTCATACTCGCCCCGGCGCCGGAAGAGGTTGCCCAGCGCGAAGTGCAGCTCGGAGGTGTCTGGATCGTTTTGCACCGCCTCAATGAAGGCGTCAATGGCCTGGTCCTGCTGCTCGTTGAGCAAGAAGTTGAGACCCCGGAAATAGGCCTTGGGCGACTGTCGGTTCTCGACCCGCATCTGCCGCAAGTCCACGCGCGAGGCCAGCCAGCCCAGAGCAAAGGCCAAGGGCAGACCGATCAGCAGTGTGCTGAGGTCAAACTCCATGCGGCCCCGTTGCGGCGTTTGGATGGGTCGAGGCCGAGGGGTCGGCCTGGGTCTGAGCACTCATCTGCGCGGCTTTGCGGCTTTTCCACCAGCGCGGCACCATGAACATGATGCCCAGGGCCAGACCGGCGGCGAAGGCCAGCATCAGTACCAGAACCAGCGGAGCCTGCCACTGCCGGCCGAAGAAGAAATGGACGGCCACCAGGTTCTGGTTGTTCAACGCAAAGGCGAACAGGGTAAAAAAAAGGGCTGCCTTGAGCAGCCACGCGATGTATTTCAAGCGTCGGGCTCCCGGAAGGAGCTCAAATTGTAGTCAGGGTGCGCCCCGTCGACGGTTTGTTTCTGACGCCACCCGCAGGGCTTCGGTCCGGGCATCCACCGCCTCTCGCAAGGCCTTGCCGGGCTTGAAGTGGGGTACCCGCTTTTCGGGGATGGCCACGCTTTCACCCGAGCGCGGATTGCGCCCGATGCGCGGCGGCCGGCGATTGATGGTGAAGCTGCCGAAGCCTCTGATCTCGATGCGATGTCCACGCACCATGGACTCGCCCATCGCATCGAGGATGGCCTTGACCGCCGATTCCGCATCCTTGTGGGTCAGTTGCGGGAAACGGTTGGCAAGTTCTTCTACGAGGTCAGATCGGGTCATGGCCGCAGATCGAGTGGTGCGAGGGCAGGGCCCGAGCCCGCCGCTGTGGCGGGCTCGGCTTGCACCTCGGGCGATCAGCTGTTGCTGCCGTTGTCCAGCTTGGCGCGCAGCAAGGCGCCCAGGCTGGTGGTGCCAGCGCTGCCGCTGTTTTGCGACAGGTTGGCCATGGCTTCGGCCTGATCGGCCGTATCCTTGGCGCGCACCGACAGCTGGATGTTGCGGCTTTTGCGGTCGACATTGACCACCACAGCGGTCACTTCGTCGCCCTCCTTGAGCACATTGCGGGCATCTTCGACGCGGTCGCGGCTGATCTCGCTGGCGCGCAGATAGCCCACGATGTCGCCGCCCAGATCGATCTCGGCGCCCTTGGCATCGACCGTCTTGACCTTGCCGGTCACCGTGGCTCCCTTGTCGTTGACCGAGACAAAGGTGGTGAAGGGGTCTGAGTCGAGTTGCTTGATGCCCAGAGAGATGCGCTCACGGTCCACATCGACGGCCAGCACGATGGCCTCGACCTCCTGGCCCTTTTTGTAGTTGCGCACAGCGGTCTCGCCTGGCTCGTTCCAAGACAGGTCGGACAGGTGCACCAGGCCGTCGATACCGGCTGCCAGGCCCACAAAGACGCCGAAGTCGGTGATGGACTTGATCGGGCCCTTGACGCGGTCGCCGCGCTTGGTGTTTTGTGCAAATTCCTGCCAGGGGTTGGCGCGGCACTGCTTCATGCCCAGGGAGATGCGGCGCTTGTCCTCGTCGATCTCCAGCACCATGACCTCCACCTCGTCACCCAGGGACACCAGCTTGGAAGGCGCCACATTCTTGTTGGTCCAGTCCATTTCGGAGACGTGCACCAGGCCTTCGATGCCCGGCTCGAGCTCGACGAAGGCGCCGTAATCGGCGATGTTGGTGACCTTGCCAAACAGGCGCGTGGCCTGCGGGTAACGGCGCGAAACGCCCATCCAGGGGTCGTCGCCCATTTGCTTGAGACCCAGGGACACGCGGTTTTTCTCGGTGTCGAATTTGAGGATCTTGGCGGTGATTTCCTGGCCGGCTTGCACCACCTCGCTGGGGTGACGGACGCGGCGCCAGGCCATGTCGGTGATGTGCAGCAGACCGTCGATACCGCCCAAGTCCACGAAGGCACCGTATTCCGTGATGTTCTTGACCACACCGCGCACGACTGAACCTTCCTTGAGGGTTTCCATCAGCTTGGCGCGCTCTTCGCCCATCGAGGCTTCGACCACCGCGCGGCGCGAGAGCACGACATTGTTGCGCTTGCGATCGAGCTTGATGACCTTGAACTCCAGGGTCTTGTTCTCGTAGGGGGTCAGGTCTTTGATGGGGCGGGTGTCGATCAGCGAGCCCGGCAGGAAGGCGCGGATGCCATTGACCAGCACCGTCAGTCCACCCTTGACTTTGCCGGTGGTCTGGCCAGTGACAAACTCGCCGGACTCGAGGGCCTTTTCGAGGGCCATCCAGGAGGCCAGGCGCTTGGCCTTGTCGCGCGAGAGCAGGGTGTCGCCAAAGCCGTTTTCGACCGAGTCGATGGCCACCGACACAAAGTCGCCCACCTGCACCTCGATCTCGCCCTGGTCGTTTTTGAACTCCTCGATGGGCACATACGACTCGGATTTGAGCCCGGCGTTGACCACCACGTGGTTGTGGTCGATGCGCACCACCTCGGCGGTAATCACCTCGCCCGAGCGCATTTCGGAGCGCTTGAGCGATTCTTCGAACAGGGCGGCAAAAGATTCAGACATGAAGTTTCCTTTGATCGCCGACAGGACGGCCAAACCGCATGGCTGCGGTTGCACTTGAAAAACTGCCGGCGAAGCTTGTTGCGGCACGCGGCCGCGGGGTTAAGTGAATGAACCAGCCGAGCAATGCACTGGACGTGCGACGGGACTCAGATGGGCCTCTTGTCCTGCCACCAACGAAGCACGCAATCGATGGAAGATTCGATCGAGAGCTCGGAGTTGTCGAGCAGCAGGGCGTCTTGGGCCGGCTTCAAGGGAGCGGTGCTGCGGGACGAATCCCGGGCGTCGCGCGCCTTGAGGTCAGACTCAATGTCCGCCAGTGTAACCGAATTTCCCTTTGAAATCAGTTGCTTATGGCGTCTTTGCGCCCGTCGGGCGGGGCTGGCGGTCAAAAAAACCTTGAGCTTGGCGTCCGGGAAGATCACGGTGCCCATGTCCCGTCCATCAGCCACCAGGCCCGGCGGACGGCGAAAGCTGTGCTGCAACTCGACCAGGGCGGTGCGTACCTGCGGGTGAACCGACACCTGGGAGGCGGCCATGCCGGCCGACTCGGTGCGTATGTCCTCGCTCACATCCTGACCGTCCAGCAGCACCCGGTCCCCTTCAAAACGCACCGGCAGCTTGCGCGCAAGCTCGGCCACCGCGGGGCCATGGTCGAGGTTGATCCCGGCGCGCGCGGCTGCGAGCGCCGTCAGTCGGTACAGCGCCCCCGAATCGAGGTAATGAAAGCCCAGGCGGGCAGCGGTCAGGGCCGCCAGCGTGCCCTTGCCGGAGGCGGTGGGCCCGTCGATACTGATCACCGGGATCCGCTGCGCATCGGTCGTGCACACCGCAAACAGGGTTTCAAAGTAATCGGGGAAGGTCTTGGCCACGCAGTGCGGCTCCTCGATGCGCACCGTCAGGCCGGCTGGGTTGAAGGCCGCCAGGGCAAAGCACATGGCCATGCGGTGGTCGTCGTAGGTGGCGATCGAAGCGCTTTTCCAGACCGTGGGCGGCTCGATCCGCAGAAAATCCGCGCCTTCTTCCACAGTGGCACCGAGCTTGCGCAACTCGGTGGCCATAGCCGCCAGGCGGTCGGTTTCCTTGACGCGCCAGCTGGCGATGTTGCGCAGCGTGGTGGGGCCTTGCGCGTACAGCGCCATCATGGCCAGCGTCATGGCCGCATCGGGAATGTGGTTGCAGTCCAGGTCGATGGACTTGAGCGGCCAGGCACCGCGTTGCACCCGGATGCTGTTGGGTTGCAGGTTGACCCGCGCGCCCATGCGCTCGGCCGCCTGCACAAAGGCGATGTCGCCCTGGATGGAGCTAGAGCCTATGCCCTGGATGTCCAGGGCCTGTCCGGTCGCAGCCATCGCACCCAGCGCCACAAAATAGCTGGCTGAAGACGCATCGCCTTCCACATACACCTCGCCCGGTGACTGGTAGCGGCTGCCGGCCGGGATCACGAAGCGCTGCCAGCCCTCACGCCGCACCTCGATGCCAAAGCGTTGCAGGAGCTTGAGGGTGATGTCGATGTAGGGCTTGGAGATCAGCTCTCCCACCACTTCGATGAATACATCCGATTGCGCCACCAGCGGCAAGGCCATCAGCAAGGCGGTAAGAAATTGGCTCGAAACATCCCCGCGCACCTGGATGGGCGCATCCAGCCGCAAGTTTGGAGCCGGCCGCAGGCGCAGCGGTGGATACCCTTGCTGACCCAGGTAGTCGATGGGGCAACCCAGCTGCCGCAGCGCATCGACCAGATCGCCAATCGGCCGCTCATGCATGCGCGGCACGCCCGAGAGTTCGAAATTCCCGCCCATGAGCGCCAAGGCCGCAGTCAGCGGTCGCATGGCAGTACCGGCATTGCCGAGGAAGAGTCGGGCCTGCTTATGGACCGCCCGCCCGCCCAGACCGGTGATGACTGCGGTATGACCGCTGCGCTCGATGAGGCAACCGAGCTCTTGCAGGGCGGCCAGCATGACCGCCGTGTCATCGGAGTCGAGCAGGTCGTGGACCACAGTTTCGCCGTGGCTCAAGGCAGCCAGCAGCAAGACACGGTTGGAAATGCTCTTCGAGCCAGGCAGGTGCACGCGTCCACCGGCGCTTTGCAGGGGGGGCAGGTCGAGGGCGGGGATCTGAAACATAGGTCGGGCCGCAGCGCGCTCAGAGGTCTGTGGCCGAGCCGCCCATTTTCCAGAGGCTGCGTCGCTGGCTGACCGCAGTGATGTACTCCTGCAGCCCCTGGCGGTCGCCCTGAAGGATCAGCTGTTCGAGCGCGAACAGGCTCTCGTGCAGCTTTTGCGCCTGCCCCAGCACGGGGCTGGCATTGGCCAGCAGGACATCGGTCCAGAGCTGCGGATCGGCCGCAGCAATGCGGGTCGTGTCCCGAAAGCCCGGCCCGGCCACCGCCAGATAGTTTTCACCCTCGGTCTGTTTGAGCAAGCTCCCCATGAAGGCAAAGGCCATCAGGTGGGGAAAGTGGCTGATCGCCGCCAGGGCCCGGTCGTGTTCATCGGCATCCATGCAGCGCACCCGGCAGCCCAAGGCGACCCAGAGGCTGCGGGCGCGTTCGAGCTGTTCGGGGCTGTGCGCATCCAAGGGCGTGAGAATCAATTGTTGGCCTTGGTAGAGGTGGGCCTCGGCATGGTCGATGCCCGCCACCTCTTTGCCGCAGATGGGATGGGCGGGCATGAACTGTCCGATGCGCTCGCCGAGGGCCTGCTCGGCCGCTCGAACCACATCTCCTTTGGTGGACCCCACATCCATCACCAGCGCCTGCGCGGTCAATCCGGGCAGCAGGGCTTGCAGGGTGCTGAGCGTGGAGGCCACCGGAACGGCAATCAGCACCAGGTCGGCCTGCTCAACCGCCGCGGCCGGTGAGGGAGCCACTTCATCGACGATACCCAATTCCTGCGCGCGCCATGCGCTTTTTTCTGAGCGGCTGTAGCCTGTGACCGCGCTCACCAGCCCGGCCTTGCGGGCAGCCAGGGCAAAGGACCCCCCCATGAGCCCGCAACCGATCAGCGCAAGTCGTTTGAACATCGCCGGGCTCAGTCCGACACCGGGTATGAGCCCAGCACCTTGTAGAAGGCGCACAACTGCTGTAGCTGCTCCAGCGCAGCGGCCACATGCGGCGCACTGATGTGACCCTCGATGTCGATGTAGAAAAAATACTCCCACTGGCCCGACTTGGCCGGGCGCGATTCGAAACGCGTCATCGAAACCCCGTTGGCCTTGAGCGGCACCAGGAGGTCATGCACCGCGCCGGGCCGATTGGGCACCGAGACCACCAGACTGGTGCAGTCGCGGCCTGAAGCCGGCGGTGTGGCCAGCGTCTGCGGCAGGCAGATCACGGCAAAGCGGGTGCGATTGTGGGCCTCGTCTTGGATGGCATGGCGCACGATATGCAGGCCGAACTCTGTGGCCGCCCGTTCGCTGGCTATGCCGGCCCAGGCCGGGTTGGTGCTGGCCAGACGGGCGCCCTCGGCGTTGCTCGAGACCGCGCGGCGCTCGGCCCGCGGCAGATGCTGGCTCAGCCAGCCCTGGCACTGAGCCAGCGCTTGCGGGTGGGCCAGCACCGCCTCAATGCCGTCGAGGCGGTCGCTGCTGCGCAGCAGGTTGTGCCTGATCATCAGGCTGACTTCGCCCACCACCTGCACAGGCGAGCGCAGGAAAAGATCGAGTGAACGGGCCACCACGCCTTCGGTGGAGTTTTCCATGCCCACCACGCCGAAGTGGGCGGTGCCCGCTGCAGTGGCATGGAAGACCTCGTCAAAGCTGGCACAGTAAATGAGCTGCGCTGCGCTGCCAAAAAAATCCAGCGCAGCTTGTTCGCAGAAGGTGCCTTGGGGTCCGAGCACCGCCACGCGCTGCGGCGCCTCCAGCGCCAGGCAGGCCGACATGATCTCGCGCCAGATGGCCTGCACATGCTCGGCCTTCAGGGGGCCGGGGTTGCTTTGGGTGATTTTGTCGATCACCTGCGCCACCCGGTCGGGCCGGAAAAACGCTGAGCCCTCAGCCCGCTTGATCTCCCCCACCTGCTCGGCCACCCGGGCCCGCTCGTTGAGCAGCCCCAGCAGCTGCTGGTCGATGGCGTCGATCTGGACACGCAGCGCGGCCAATGCTTGCGATTGCAGAGGGGTTTGGCTCATGGTTTTTGTCTCCAGCTCCAAGCCCTTAGACCTTGCGCTCAAAGTCGCGCATGTAGTTCACCAGGGCCTGCACCCCTTGGAGGGGCATGGCGTTGTAAATCGAGGCGCGCATGCCCCCCACCGACTTGTGGCCCTTGAGCTGCAGCAGGCCCGCGGCGCGCGCGCCCTCGAGGAAGGCCGCATTGCGGGGGTGGCCAGGGTCGGCGATGGCTTGGCCGTGCTCGTCGCGCAGAAAAAACGGCACATTCATGCGTGAGCGCACCGAAGGATCGACTCGATTCACATAAAGCTGCGAGGCGTCGATGTAGTCGTAGAGCAAACGGGCCTTGGCGATATTGCGCACTTCCATGGCGGCCACACCCCCTTGGTTTTTGAGCCACTGAAAGGTCAGACCGGCCATGTAGATGGCGTACGTGGGTGGCGTGTTGTACATCGACCGGTTTTGCGCGACAAGTTGGTAGTTGAAGGCCGAGGGGCAAATGGGCAGCGCCCGTCCCAGCAGTTCTTTGCGCACCACCACCAGAGTCAGGCCGGCGGGTCCCAGGTTTTTCTGCGCACCGCCGAAGGCCAAGCCCACCCGGGACCAGTCCACCGGCCTGGAGGCCACATGCGACGAAAAATCGACCACCAGCGGGGCTGAGCTGCCCAGGGCCTTGAGGTCCGGAAGCTCGCCAAACTCCACGCCATGGATGGTCTCGTTGCTGCACAGGTGAACATATTGCGCATCGCTACCGATTCGCCAGCTCGCCGGCGCCGGGATGCTGCAAAAACTTTGGTCTGCGCTCGAAGCGGCCACGCGGGCCAATCCATAGCGCGCCGCCTCCTGATGCGACTTCTGGCTCCAACTGCCCGTGACGACGAAATCCATCGCCCCGCCCCGGCAGAGGTTGAGTGGGACGATTGCGTTTTCGGCCAGACCACCGCCTTGCATGAACAAAATCTCGAAGGCCTCAGGTACCGCCAACAGATCGCGCAGATCGCGCTCGGCGGTTTGGCAAATGGAAGTAAATTCCTTGCCGCGGTGGCTCATCTCCATCACGCCCATACCGCTGCCCTGCCAATCGAGCATATCGTGGGCTGCGGTTTGCAACACCTCCTCAGGCATGGCGGCCGGGCCGGCCGAGAAGTTGTAGGGCCTGGCCATCATGCCTGCGGGCTGTCGGCCTCGCCGGTGTCGTCGCCTTGTGCATCGTTCTCGACGATGCGTTGCAGTCCAGAGAGCTTGG
>CAZCSD010000020.1:0-38231 GCA_964501235.1 uncultured Polaromonas sp.
TGCTGGCCTGCGGCATCGCCAGCCGACTGATCTCCGGCCTGATCTGCGACCGCATCGGCGGCGTGAAAACCTTGCTGCTCGGTTCGGTGCTGCAGGGCACGGCCTTGCTGCTGTTCCTGCCCTTTGATGGCCTGGTTTCCCTGTACCTGGTGTCTGCATTGTTCGGTCTGTTTCAGGGCGGTATCGTGCCCTCGTACGCCATCATCGTGCGCGAGCATTTCAAGCCGCAGGAGGCGGGCGTGCGCGTGGGGGCGGTCATCATGGCCACCATGCTGGGCATGGCCCTGGGGGGCTGGATGTCCGGATGGGTGTTTGACCTGACCGGCAGCTACCGCGCTGCTTTTCTCAATGGAATCGCCTGGAACTTGCTCAATTTAAGCATTGCGGTGTGGTTGGTGATGCGTACGAGATCGGCTGCAGGACGGCCTTAGGTCTTGGGTTTGGCGCGCGAGGGACCGATAGCCGTCAAAAGCAGGAGCAGCAGCGGGCTGGCCATGGCGAACCAGAGCACCGGGTTGGGCAACTGCAAAACCCACAACTCAAGCACCAGAAGACCCTGCCCCAGCACATGGGCATACAAGAGTCGACGCCACCAGAGCATTTTCTGTTGGCTCCACAACAAGCCGCCGAGGCCGACGATCGAGCCCAGCACCGCCAGGCTGACGCCGCCGAGCGCCAGCGCGGTGGTTTTTAGCGGTGCCCCCGGCTTGCCCGATGCAGCCTGGTAGATGAGCTCGAGCATGACCCAGCCCACCACCATGACCGTGGCGCTGGTCAAGATGGGCAGCCAGCGTCGCTGCGCACTGCGGCCAGGGGGGATCTGTGTGCCCGAGGGGGCAGACGCCGGCTCGGGCACGATCTTTTCAGACGCCGAGGACAGCGGTGGCTCCAATGCACTCGTTAGCGCCCCCCCGGATGCGACGGCCCTCGATAGCTCTACCGCCGGGGGCTCTACCGCTAGGGGCTCTGACCTGCGGGTAGGCCGCGGGGTCGGACGCCAGGCCTGCGCCCAGGCCTGGAACTGGCGATGAACGGTGCGGATACCCAACAGGGCTTGTTCATCATCCTCCAGGTTGAGCAGGGACAGACCCAGGTCGTTGCGATGCACCGATGTCCAGTCCAGAATGCGCGCGCTGCTGCGCAGCATGTGTCCCAGCCCGTGGGCCAGTACACAGGGACGAGCAGCGAGAGCCTCCACTTGCAGTTGAGAGGTCCAGTCGACCTGGTAGGTGGCCTCAGGGACTTCAAAGCTTTGCTCCCAGTCAGCCGGTTCTATCAGGCCATGCCTGCGATAGAAGGCCTGCCAATCCAATTGCAGGGCTTGCCGAAGCAAGCGGTGCTGCTCGGCCGAGGGCCGCATCCAGAGCGGCTTTTGGAGCGGGAATAGCGGACTGACGGCATTACCGAAGTCGATGAGACACACGCGCGCTGTCGATTCATCATCACTGGAATGGACCACAAAATTGCGCGGTGCCACATCAAGATGCCAGATACCCAACTGGCTGACTTCCAGCAAGATGCGAGTCGACTCGGCCAGAACCTCAAAGACTATTGAGTCCACTTGACGCTGCTGACCGAGCCACTGCGTCAGATTCTGTCCAGCGTGGCTCATCTCCAGATATCTGGCCTCGGCATGGCTGAGAATGACTTTGGGAACCGCAGCACCGCGCTGGTTGAGGTAGTCCAGGATCTGATGCTCCCGGGACTGGGTGTAGCGGTCTTCAAAATGCTTTTGAAATGTGAGGTCCATTCACACTCCCGTATCAGCCAAAGTCCGCGTAGATCATGGCGGCCGACAGATCGTCCTGGCAGCCGCGCTCGAGCGCCAAGCCTGTCAGGGTTCGGCACAGGTAGTCCAGATCGTCTCCGGAAGGGACGTTCCTGCCCAAAGTGCCCACCACCTCGACAAGCTCTGTATCGCCGAGGGAGTTGGCGACCCCATCGGTCATCAGCAGCGCCAGGCAGCGGCCCTTGGGGGCAAATCGAGCCTGATGGATTTGCTCGAGCACTTCCGATCCGACCAATTGAGTCGGATGGCCTCGTTCATTGAGGTCCCGAGGCATCTCATGGATGCGGCGCCAGGCGCCCCAACCGGCCAGGCCGCGTTGAAGCACGAGCAGCCGGCTGTCGCCTACGCTGGCCAGCGCCATTCCGCGCGCGTCGATCCGCAGGGCCAGAACGGTGCAAGCGGTGATTGGGAAGCGCTCGATCATGTCCAGATGCAGGCTGCGCAAGCTCACTTCAAAGCCCCTCTGATCATCGAGCACCCGGGGGTCATCGGCCAGTGACCGGCTCAGCCACGCTGCGGCCCGACCGCTGTCCGGACAGCTATTGGCTCCATCGCAAAGAACGAAAACCCCATGGTCTCGATTGTCGGCATACGCGTCAAAGCCCAGGCGGTCGGACTTGCCGTGATTGATGCAGCTGCCGGAAACCAGGCGCAAAGCGCTCATACGGCCCGTGGTCTGGGAGTGGCATCCTGACCGATCGCAGCGGCATCGACGCGCTCAAGCTCGATGACAGGATAGTCGGCGGCAGACTCCCGCTGCACCGGGGGCAACAGGGTATCTAGGGGGACGCCCCCCGTCAGGCGAAGAGCAGCCCCGGGCACCAGCGGCTGCAGGCATTCAGCGCGCAGAACCTGCTGGTCATGCGTGCTGAAAGTCAGGCTGGCCGATCGGGGCACAAAACAGTAGACCTGCCCCAAAAGCTCAAAAACCAGCAGCTGGCGTCGGGAGACATAGGTGGCGTCAAGCTCCACGCCGTGAACGCCCTCCTGGCTGCGTGTGTGCGACACATCTCGCCCCAGGATCACGGGCAGCGGCACTTGCCAGGTGCGCCGACCGACCCGATCGTGAACGGTGATTCGCACCTCGGTGGCCGCTGCATGGCCGGCTTGGTGAAAACCGCGTTCTTGCGTGCTCGTCCTGCCCGGGGCGGTTCGTGGATCGTGGCCCGTGCCGGCGATGGCGCGACCCAAAGAGGAAGCGGTCGACCGCGGCGCTTCCTGGGCAGCGGGCGCCGCCGCATTTCTCACCGGTCCCTCCAGCACCGCCTGGGCCTCAAATCGGACACGTCGGCCTTTGAGTGACAGGATAAAGCTCTCGTCTTCGGTCTGCGGCTCCAGGGTCTGTCGGTCGAGCTCGATCACCGGCACCAGATCGGGCGAGACCCTGACCCGCGCGCCACCGCTGGAACGGTACTCCGACTGCAGGACTTGCCGGAAGAAGTTGCGCCGAAAGTCCGGCTCGATGGACTCGTGGGTGGCGATAAAGTCTTCCATGAGTCTGGCCGTCTCTCGATCGAGCGCCTTGATGGACACGCCTTGCAACAGGAAATGGCTTTCCTGAAGAATGCTTTTCATGTAGCGGCCTTCTTTGTCCTGAAGGGCCTGCGCGATGGCGCTTCCCACGACGGCCTTGATCTCGAACAAGACGCCGTTGGCAAAAGAGTCTGTCTCTCGTGTGGCCAGATGTTCCACACCTTTCTCGTCGGACTTGCGTCCAAACAGGTCTTTCAATTTCACGCGAAATCTCCCGTGGGTGGTGTCATGATCAGGAAGTGATCAACCGGTCGGACTTTAATCTTCAGGCGATTGTCCAATTGAGGAAACTCGGCGGCAAGCGTATCGAAGATGATGGCCCCGAAAAGGGCCTCGGTCACCTGTCTGTGCACCGACAGGGGAACGCTCAGTTCGAGTCGCCGGTGTCGGCGCAAGGCCTCACGCAAGACCAGGCAGGCAGCCAGGAGCTGCTGCTGTGCAGGTGCATCG
Organism: uncultured Polaromonas sp.; assembly: GCA_964501235.1. Taxonomy (GTDB): domain Bacteria; phylum Pseudomonadota; class Gammaproteobacteria; order Burkholderiales; family Burkholderiaceae_C; genus Polaromonas. The sequence continues at coordinate 3,773 of CAZCSD010000020.1, forward strand.
GCCGGGAAGGACAAGACCTGCTTCATGGCTTCTGGGCCGGCAGCAAAAGCTCGCGTACCAAGCCCATGCCGATTTGACTTGCAGCGTGCCCCTCCACCGCGCCGGCGCCGGGCATCGCGATGACGCCCAAAGCCAACATCGGACCCATTTGGGGAAGGAGCGGCGCTCGCTCACTCCACTGCGACAGGGCGCGCATGTCGACCAAAGCGGTGAGCAAGGTGGTCCCCCCGTAAACCTTGTCCTGGCGGCTGACCGTTCCGGTTTTGGCCCACAGGCCGCAGTCTGTTTTGCAGGGGCGGCCAAGCGCGCGTTCCAGGGCGCCAGCGACCGTCCCCGGCCCCGGCCAGCCTGGCTCTGCCGGTTCAAGCACCTTGCGCATGCCGCCCAGGACGGTTTGCGCTGCGGGCCGCAGTGGATTGGGCAGTCTGATTTCTGTGGTTTCGACACCGGTGCCGAAGTCGACGACACGGGGTACCAGCGGGGGCAGCCCTTGCGAGATTCGCCAGATTTGTGTCGAAAGCAGCGCCAGACCCAGTGCGCTGGTGCGTGAGTCGCCCGCGCCGAGCACCGCCTGAATCGCACGCGAGGCCGGTTCGTAGCCCTGCAGACCTCGCTGCGATTGTCGCCCCTGGCGAACCGCCTCGTAACTGTTCCAGTCAAGCATGCGCACCGGTTTTCCTGAGGGCCGATCCAGTGCAATGCGACCGACCGTACCCGGGCTCACGCTGGGCAGTTTTTTCTGAATCAAGCCCCACCGGCCGCAGGCGGCAGCACTTTCATCGCAGGCCACATTAAAGCCAATGGCCTCAGCGATGAGACGCGTCTGGCCGGGCGTGTCGCAGCCCGGCTGGCCGCTCTTGTCGCAGATGGCTTGTCGTTCCCACCACTCATTGCGCTTGACCACCCGCCCATCGTTTTGCCCTGAAGTCTTGATCTGTCTTTGCAGGAGCAAGGGTTCCAGGTCTTGCGCTCGCGCCAACTCAAGGGAGAACATGAGCTTGGCCGTCGAAGCCGGAGGTGCCTCCACCAACATAGCCGGCCAGCTTCCGGAGGCTTGGCGTGCGGCCTGCGCACACGCTCGTCCATCACACCACGCCGCCAGCACAAGCCCGGTGCTGGCATCCATCAGCACCAGCGATACATCGCGCTGGGAGGTGAGGGCCTGCAGCTGTGGACACTGTCGTGCTTCTCGGCAGCCGGTCCATGCATCCAGGGCGGCGTGGATCGCGGGTGACAGCGAGAGCCAACCCTCAGTTTCGACGGCCAGTTTTCCGGCCACAGCCGATACCGACACGGCTCGGGCGGTTATGGCCGCGAGTTGTCGGTACGAGGACTCCCGAGGCAGGGAGGCCAGGCTTTCAAGCTCGGGAGCCGCCTGCGAACACATCAGGGCCGAGCCAGCCAGCAGTCTGGATTTAGTGCCATCGCGTCCCAGCAGGCAAGGCAAGCGCCGCGTCCAATTGACATCCTCGGTCAGGGCCTGTTCGACCTGTTGCTCTGACAGGCCCGAGGCCTGCGGGGCGAGGGCCGTCATGGCGATGGCCACCTCGAAGGCCTGGATGAAGCTCGCGCAGCCCGGCCAGTGGGGCAGGGCTCGAGCGGCCAGGCCGATGCGTTCGTCGACCTGATCATCGGGGACTTGCCCCGATGCCATCAGTCGCGCCCGCAGGACCGACAGGGCCCGGCCATCGCAAGGCGGCAGGCTCAATTGCCCCTGGGGACCCAGGGCTCGTGCGCCCTGACGCATGGCCGACTCGGCCGCCAGAACCTGGGCGATCCTCTGCGCAGGCCGGTAGACCGAGTGTTCGGGTTGCACCACCTGGGAGGACTGCCAGTACATGGCCAGGCTAATGATCAGACACAGTGCCAGAACCATGACGGCTGCCCGCTGGGCGAGTACGCGGCTGTAGGCCTTCATAAGCCGTCTCCCCGTTTTTCAGCGCGCGCCAGGGCCATGATCAGCCCCACGGCCAAGGTGGGCGCAAGGAAAGAGGAGAGTCCAATGCTGACCAAGGGGGTTCCCAAGCCAGTCAGGGGAATCACGCGCCAGTTACCCAAAAAAGTCACCAGCGTTTGCACCAAGGTACCGAGCAGGAGGTAGAAGGCGGTCAGCGTCACGGTTCGTGTTCCCAGGTCTGACTGGGTCAAGCTGCGCCGGACCAGCCATGCCGCCAGCACGATCAGGGTCGCGACGAACACTAAAAAGTAGGTCACGGTGCCATAGCGACCCAGGGCCCCAGCCAGTACCACGGGCATGTAGTCGCTCAGGCTCTGCAACGGGATGCACGCACCGACCCCGTTACACCAAGCGATCTTGCCAAAGCCAGCGGCCATCACGGGGGTGGCTTGCTCAAAAGCGGCCAGACGCGCAAAGTCGCTGATGGAGGCAGACAAGGGATCGACCATCAGGGACAACCGGGCCTGTACCTTGCTGGTCTGGCTGGCCATCCAGGCAGCCCCTGCCATCAAGGCGGTGACCGCCAGCGTGATCCGGGCGCCAAAGACGAAAAAAAGGGCACTGATGGCCATACAGGCCGTGACCAGGCTCGCGCCAAAGTCGTTGAAGACCAGGGCCGCCAGCGCCAAGCCGCACATGGTGAAGCCGGCCATCTGCAAAATCGGCTGCCCGAGCTGCCGACTGATGAGGTCCAGAGGCTCGGCAGGGCCGGGGCCGGGGGCGCGCTTGCCCAACTGCGCGATCAAATACCCGGGTCGGAGGGCTCGCGGTGCAAGTTCGGCCGTCAGATGCACGCTGCGTCCTTGCATGGCCGTGAGCAGCCCTGCCGCCAAGCCCATACCTACCTTCAGTAATTCGGAGCCCCCAGCAGGTCCCAGCAGTGCGTAGGCGGCCAACATGGCGGTCAGCATAGCGATCATCAGCAGCCCGGGTCTGTGACTGCACAGCCTGGCGAGCGCACCCAGCCAGGGCGCAACCCCTTGCATCAGAAGCAGCATTGCGGCCATCCCGAGCAGAATGTAAGACTGGCGTTCCATCTGGTTGCCCAGGGGGTTGAAGGCAAACACGGACGAGCCTTCCCCAAACCGTACCGACGCATCGGTCACGATCAGCAGGCTCATACAGGCAATGGCGATCCAGGCCGCCATCAGCATCCAGCCTCGCCAGCGCCAACCCATCCAAGCGACCATCAGCAAAACAGCCGAGCAGCCGGCAATAGCCCAGGGGGCCCATCGCAGATGCTGCTCCAGAGCCTGACCCCGGGCCACCAAAACAGAGGACTGGTCCATGGCGCGTGCCGGATGCCAGTTGATCGATTTAAAACGGTTGCCGATGGGGTCGTAGGCTTGACCGTGCAAATCAAGCAGGAGAGAGAAAACCTCGGCGTACCTGCGCGCGTCGATCTCGTTGTCCTTGAGATTGCCCAGCTTGGCCCACTGATCCCGCCATCGATCCGCTTTGGCCCTGAAATGGAACAAGATCTGACCCAAGGCCGGGTTGGGTGCGGTGGCAAAACGCTGCTGGAGTTGCTCAGTGACCTCGGAGGCTGCCGCGATCCGTCGCTCGACGGCTTGACGGACGCGGCTCCGGAGAAGTTCGACATCCGACGGATGGGATGGGGTCTGCGTGTCGAGCCTGTAGCCGCTGCGGCAGTCCACAAAAGCGCTCGCCTGCCCCGTCCAGTCGGCGCAGAAGTCCGCAGCGCGATAGGCCGGCTGGGCATGGGCGCCATGGGGTGCGGGCAAAGCCTGCGCCAGCGCCACCTCCCGCGATTGATCTGGCGCAGGCAGCCCCCCCAAGGCAGCCAGGCCCAAGAGGGCGGCCATCAAGGCACTGCCGACGCTGGCCGCGCCGAGCCCGCGCTTCATCGGGCCGCCTGCGAGCGATCAGCCGGGAGGTTTGTTCGAATAGTTGAGTTAATCAAACAAGTTCTCAGGATGAAGACGAATTGGGGTAGCATACCCTTATGTCAACAAACGTTAACATTGTTCGGAAACGTTTCTTTGCCAGCGTGATCGTTTTCTCTGTTTTAGGCTTGACGGGTTGTGATCAGCTGAGACAACAAATAGCCTCCCTGGTGCAGTCCAAAACGCCGCAGGAATCTCTGGCGTCGGCCCAACAGGCGTTCACCGAAGGCAAGTTCAGCCAGGCGCTCGAACAGGCAGAGCCCCTGGCCAAGAAGCCCGGCGAGCTGCAGCCGGCCTTTGCGCTGCTGGCCGCTCAAGCATACGCCAGGATGGGCCGGAGTGATGAGGCACTGGGCATGCTGGGCAAAGCCCTGGAGGCCAGGGCGGTGGAGCCCACCGCATTGATCGTGCACCCTGACTTCGAGTCGATGCGCACGGATGTCCGATTCTTAGCGCTGTTGACCCACCACGGAGCTCGCTCGTCGGCAAGCACGGCCCCGCCGGCTGCGGCGCCCACTGCTGCCCCGACCCAACCCGCCGGGCCAGCGCCCACGCAGGCCAAGGCCTCCGATTCAGTTTCTGTCGAAATCGGGCCGGGCGGTGTCAGTGCCAAGGCAGGCTCTGTTTCGGTCCGGTTGCCCCCGTAAACGCGGAAGCGTTGGGCTCTAGTGATTTTTTTCCGTTCTTTTTGGCAACATCATGAAATACTCTTTTTTGTCCCTGGCTTGCTTACTGGCTCTGGGTACCGGCGCACCGGCCGTGGTTCAGGCCCAACAACTGACTTCGAACGCACAGGCCACCGTTCAGATCACCAAGGGGGCCACCCCGGCGGCGCTGCGCCGTAAGTTGCGCGAAGACCTGGAGATTCGAGCCGTCAGGAACCTGCTTGAGGCCAGCTTTGCCATCAAGATGACTCCGCAGGTTGAGGCCAAATTACCCGAAATTGTTGAATTGCTCGGTGATGCCATTGAAATCTCTGTCGAGCCTTCGGATGGAGAAACTCTCAGGGGAAGGGCCCGGATTGCGATCGCATCGGCCAAGCTCAAGGAATACCTGACCAACAAAGGCATAGGCGCTGGCGATATCGCGACCCGATCGGCCAGGATTTTGGTCTCCATCGATGAGTTTATCGGCGTAGCCACCCGAAACGATGGTTCCAAGCCCACCGAGGTTGAGATCAACTACTCCCACGACAAGAGCCGCTTCTCCGACACCAGTGCCAAAGCCAGCGGGAGCCAGAGTCAGTCGGCCAGCGAGTCGAGCTCCGTCCGCCGCGACGTGGCGGCCTCCACCCAGCAGGCCTCGGCCGCCTCGGGGCGGCAGTCGGCAGCCTTCTCGGCCAGCGAAAGTTCGGCTGTGGCGGCGCGAAGGGACACGGCCGTGGCCGGTCGCAGTGACGCCGCCTTTGCGGCCCAGGGATCGGGCGGAGCTGCCTCCGGCGCTTCCCGGTCTCAGTTTGCCGGCGCTTCAAGCTCGCAGATGGCCGCAGCTTCCAACAGTCAGGTGGCCGGTGCGCGTTCGTCAGAGTTTGCTGCAGCCCAATCGTCCAAGGCCGCAATGACCGACCGCTCGCAAATGGCCAGCGCCAGCAGCTCGAGCTCGGCCTCGTCGTTCTCGGCGGAGCAAAACAACGTACAGCAACAAAACGACAAGGTCAGTTACTCGGTGCGTACCAAGATGCCCGAGTTCAACAACGCCAAGCCTTTGGCCGGGCCCGATCAGGTTCTGTCTGCCCGCTTGTCCGGCGAGTTCCAAAACGCCGGACTCAGGCTGGTTGCCGAGAATGATCTGCGCGCCGAAGGGGGCCGCATATTGCCAGTGTGGGAGATCACCAACAATGGGCGCATCGACCAGTTTGTCGGTCTGATCCCCAAGAAAAACATCGAGGCCGATGTCTGGGCGACGGGGCAGGCCAGCTACACCATTGTCGGCAGCACTCCAACGGGTACCCAGTGCAACGGGAATCTGTCGGTGCAGGCGCGTTTCATCGATGGCAATGAGGTTTTCTTTGTCGATTCCTTGCAGGCAGCGGCCACCGGGAACGGGGACCAGGATTGCCGAGCTCGCCTGGGCATCGCGCTGGCCACATCCCTGGCCAAAGTCTTGGGGGAGCGGGCCAATAAGGAGCTCAATGCGCGCGCCTCTCGCGGCAGCGTCTACACCCTGTACCTGTACAGCGCCACAAGCTTGGGGCGTGGCGATCGCAACAAATTCCAGACGGTGTTGCGCAAGGTCGAGGGCATACAGGCCAGCGAGCCTCGGATTGGCGATAACTTCATGGTGGTCAGCGTTCAGATGGCAGGCTCGCTGGACACGGCCATCAATAACGTGCTCGATGCCCTGGCGTGGGAAAAAGCCGACTATGTGAGCCGGCCGGGCAATCGTATTTGCATCGGTCTGGAGGGCAAGCAAGTCTGCCCGGCCGATTTGCGCTAGAGCCCGACCGATGCGCTGCGCTCTCCTTTGCGCCTGCCTGGGGCTGGCGGTCAGCCAGGCTTTTGCCTCGGGCTTTCAGTACTACGTTGCCCCACTGCAGGGGATAACGGGTATCAGTCAGCCGGTTCCCCGAGAGGGAGAGCCGGCGGCCAAAGGCCCCAAGTACGGGGGCATGATCAACGAAAAATACGCGGACCTCTTTTTCGATGGCCCAGCGCAGAAGGAGTTGATCGCCGACTTCAATCAGGCGGTGCGCACGGCGTTTCCCACCTCAGTCATCGGCCCCAATCAGATCGTCGGAGGCAGGGGCAGCGGCAGGTATGCCTTCGAGCCCTTTGAGACGGCCCAGTGTTCGCCCCGCTTTACCGCAGACTATCGTTCGGCTTTTGCGGTGTCGGTCGGCATCAGTCGACTCTCGGTGTATCTGAACGACTACGGAGACTTCTCCCAAGCTCTGATTCCCGTGACCTACACGGTCCGCTTCGTCAAGCTCAACGGCGCGGCAGTCATCTTTTCAAAGAGCGAGACCATCTACACCAATATATCGGCGGCTAACCGAGAGTTTTATGTTCCGGGCACCAAAGAGATTGCCCCCGTCCATGTCGCAGCCTTGAAGTCGGCGATCCTGCAAGACGGCCGCGTGGTGGTCAACCGTTTGGTCGCCGATGTCGTGAAGAATTTCCAGCCCAAACAGACCGAGGTCACGCTCTTGGGCAAGGACGGGCCGTACTTTATCTTCGACCGCGGAAGCGAAATCGGCTTCAAGTCCGGGGAGGAGGTTTATCCGCAAGATGCCTCCGGCAAGGAATACGGCTTTGTGGTGATTCACGCCACCGAGCGCCTGGCTGTGGCCGTAGCGAGCAATTTCAGCAAGGAAGTGACCGCCGCCACCCGAGCCCTGGCCGAGGGAACCCGCCTGACCTTCTCATTTGACTCGCCCGGGCGCGACGACTCTCGGCTGTCGGTGATGGCCGCGCAGTACACCCCCGTGGCCGATCAGTCGCTTTCGCCTGAGCAGGTTTTGGCCAATGCCTTGCAATCGATCCTGGTGGATGACCTCGGTTTCAGGGCCCCGTTCAACCTGATCAAGCAGGATCCCGATTTCGTTCGTCTGAAGAACCAGATTCGTGGTGAGGCCTTCTGCAACTCGACGATGTTCCAAAGCATGCCTGGGTTCGCAGACAACTCCACCGAACGTCGTAACGACCCTGACTTTTTCTTGAAGGTCGATCCCTACAACTCGCCTGTCTTCGTGGCCTCTGGAGTTGGCGGTGCCACAGTCAATAGCATTTTCAACAGCGCGGTGGTGATCAGCCTGGTCGACCGCTCCGGTGTCGTCCGGCAGACTTTTCTGGGTACCTCGCCCTACGAACTCAAGGTGACCGGAGGCAAGGGGCTGTCGGTCGGTCAGGCCACTGAAGTCAATCTCAAGAACGCGAGTTTGGCGGCCCTGAAGAATCTCGTTGGCAATTTCAATCCCCGGCTCAAGTCGATCACGGTGTCGGCGGCCGACCGCGGGGCCGCTACGCTGTCTGGCAACATCAACGCCGTGTCTTTTGGGCAGTACCGACTGGTCAGGCCGCTTCGTCTGGCCAAGCTCAACAGAACCGTTCTGCTGCCCATTCCCAAAAAGGGTGACGACGGGGTCTTGATAGAGCCACCGGCCGAAAATACCAACCGCTTGACCTACCGAGGTCAACTCAGGGCCGGAGATCAACTGGTATCCGGGGCCTCTGGCGAGGCAAGCAGCTACCTGAGGTTGTGCCCGCCAACGCGCAATGGGCGTTTCCTCCAGCACGCCCGGCTTCGCAGTCCATCGGATGCCGACCGTCTCTTGACACCGGTTGTCGGCTCGACGCTCAAATCCTATGAACTCATTGAAGGTTCCGAGGCGTTCCTGGCAAGTGCAGAGGTGGCCCTTCGTGAGGGCTTCTTCCAGACCGAGACTTTGGCGAGGGCCGCGCAAACGGCCCAGTGCATCGTTCCGGTGGAGTTGCAGCAACTGACCAAGATCGACTGCGCCTCCGGCAAATGCAGTGGTTCAGCCACCTTGGCATCGGGCATGCGGATCTTCAGAGACACCGCCAAAACCGGTGAATCCATAGCGGGCGCCGAGCTTGACCTGAGGGACATTCAGGAGGGCCAGATCTCCAATTTCGTCGGGTTAAAGGCTTTTGAGCTCCATCTCAAAAGCATCGAGGCCCATAAATCAAGACTCAACTAAAGAAGGAAGAAGTCATGAAGCGTTACTTTCTGTTTGCTTTGGCGGCACTTACCGTGTCGGTTTCGGCGCACGCCCAGTTCGGCGGGCTCCTGGGGGGCGCACGAGGCGGCGGCGGGGGGGGTGATACAGGCGCCTTGATTGATCGCTTCAATGCGGATTCCTCGATGATCAATCGTGCAGTGGCGCATGCCCTCGCGCAGATCGTGGTTGCGCTGGGCACCAAAGAGCAGGCCGCATCGGTGCAGAAGGTTTATGAAGAGTCGACCAAGAAAACCGATGCCAAAGAGGTGGGGGCTCTGCAAGGCACCATCATCAAGACCAACGGTGCCGTCGCCCAAGAGGCTTTGAGCGCCAAGGATGCCAAAGAAAAAATCGAGAAGCTCTCTCCCGAGATACAAAAAAAGGTCGCCGAGTCGATCTTTGCTGTTGGAGTGGCTTCGCTCAAGATTCCTGGCCTTCTGGATAACGGCAAGAAAATCATCGAAAGTATTGGTTCCAATCCGATGATGATTGCTCGCCTGCCTGCTGTCAAAGATGGCTTGAGCCTGCTGGCCGATGCGGCTCCCAAACTGGCCCCACTGGTGACGACAGGCTTTTCGCTGATGCGCGAGGTCAAGGTCGATCCGGGCAATCCGACTGCTTCGGCCGAGCTCAAGGCTCCGCCGGCTGGGTTGGCCGTTCCGGAATAAGGTCCGCTGGTGTCGCTTTGATGCGGCACAGGACCCCCTGGCAGGCCTGGGTGAGTAGGCTGCCGGGCAAGCGATGAGGGGCTGTGCTCAGGCGAGCACAGCCCCCTTTTCTTGGAGGTGGCGCTGCAGTTGCTCGACCGTGAGGCTGCCCTGCATCCCCAACGCCGCAGCCGTTCCAGCAGCCTGGCCCATCACAAAACACGCTCCGCTGGCGCGGGCAGCGCTTTGGCCCTCATGGGTCATGCCAGCACACCGTCCAGCCACCCACAGATTGCTGGGGGCCGGATGCACGGGCCGCAGCATGCGGTAGGGTAGCTGGTTGAAAGCGTTGTCGGGATCGAGAAAGTGCCGCCATTGCACGGCCGCGTCCACGTGGGCCTCGATGGGCCAGGCGTTCAGTCCGATGCTGTCGTGAAAGTGGGCGCCGCCGATAACCTCCTGGCCCTCGAGCATGTGCTCGCAATGCACCCGGCGCGTTTCACGAACACCGACCTGAGCTGCGATTTCCGCAATTTCGGCCCGCTCAAAGCCAGGCACCTCCGATCGCAGAAAGCGCATGTATTCGACGATTTGTCGCCGGCCTTCAATTTCCGCTGCGCTCAGTTCGAGCGCGTCGGTGGCATCCACCGCTGCGCCCGAGGCGTTACGCAGTTGCGTGACGTTGGCGCGCCATTGGCTTGGATTGCGCTGGGGTCTGAGGATGGCGCCGCGTCTGGGGAAGGCATAGCGTTCAGCCGCTGCCTCCATCAACGATTCAATAGCGCCAAATTCGCCGACTGCCGCCTGCGCGCGCTCGGCTTGGACTTCACCGATGCGAAACATGGTGCTCGGATAGAGCATGTGGCCTTGACCATCGCCCAAGGTGAAAGCGGCCCCCGAAAGAGCGGCGATATCGGCATCGCCGCTGGCGTCGATCACCTGGCGAGCCCGTATGGCAACGCGTCCCGATCGGGTTTGCAGGAGCAGCGCCGCAATGCGTCCATCCTCCAGATGAACGCCGCAGGCCAGCGCATGAAAAAGCATGCGCACACGCTGGTCTGTGAGCCAGGCATCAGCGGCGCATTTGTAGGCGGCGATATCGTAGCTGCGCACCCGAATGCGGCCGGCCATACCGTCTTGCGGCGCATTGAGTCCCCCCAAGGCCTCGATACGATCGAGCAGCTCGCAAGCAACGCCGCGAACCAGCTGCTCCATCTGACCCTGGCGACGGCCGTAGAGCCCGGCAAAATTGGTAACGCCGCCGGCCGTACCCATACCACCCAAGAATCCATAGCGCTCGATGAGCAGGGTGTCGGCCCCCAGTTGCGCGGCCGCCACCGCAGCGGCCAAGCCGGCGGGTCCGCCGCCGACCACCAGCACCTCGCACTGGGTCAGCAGCGGCGTGCGCCGAGACGGCTCGTCGATCCAGGCGGACGCTTGCAAGCCCCAGCGACTCACTCTAGCTTGATACCGCGCGCGGTGATGATGTCACCGAAGATGCGGGTTTCCTCGCGCACGCGGGTGGCCAGGGCCCCACTGGCGCTGCCTTGCGGATCCCAGCCACCGCTGACCAGGCGTTGACGGGTCTCGGCCTCCTTGAGCAGGGCCGGTACATCGCGGGCGATACGGTCTTGCGCGGCCTTGCTCAAGCCGGCGGGTCCGACCAGGGCCGTCCAGACTTCCAGCGGATTCATGCGCACCCCCGCCTCGGTCAGCGAGGGCACATCGGGTGCCAGCGGGCTGCGTGGCCCAGCCAGACCGACCGCCTGCAACTTGCCGGCCTTGACCTGCGGCAGGGCCACGCCCGGCGGCATGAGAGCCATGTGCACTTGACCGCCCAGCATGGCAGTGACAACGGCGGGATTGCCGTTGTAGGGCACATGCACCGCACCCGCGCTGCCGATGGCGGCCTTGATGACCTCCACCCCCAGGTGGCCGACCGAACCCACACCGACCGATCCGTAGCTCCATTTGTCACCAGCCGCGCGCGCGGCCGCGACCCAGGCCGCCCCGCTGGGTTGGTCAGCAGGTGCGACCAGCACCAGCGGTGCGGTGGCCACCAGGCTGAGGGGCAACAAATCCTTGACCGGGTCATAGCTGAGTTTGGGGTTGAGCTGCTTGGCCGTGGTCAGGTTGCCGTTGATAACCACGCCCAGTGTGTGATCGTCGGTGGCCTTGGCGACGAAATCAGCGGCCAGGTTACCGCCCGCGCCGGTCTTGGCCTCGACCACCACCGGTTGCCCCCACATCTTGGCCAAACCGTCTGCCAACGCCCGCGCCGCAATGTCTGGAGTCGACCCCCCGGGAAAGCCGACCACGATGCGCACCATCTTGCTGGGCCAGGCCGATTGCGCCTGAGCAGCCGGGAGCGCAACGGCCAACGCGCAAAAGGCCGCAAGGGACAGGCTGCGCCTGCGGATCGAAGGGATTGCATGCATGCGAAAAGCTCCAGGTCAAAAGGGTGGCTTGGCCGCCAGAATACGGCCGATTATCAAGTGCTTGCGGTGTCTTATCGTCAGGGCTACACCCTAGGTTTAGAGGGTGGACAATACCGTCAGGTCGGTCTCAAGCGTGCGCTGGCCTGGGTCTGCCTTGCAGGCAAAGAAGGACTTTCCATGAATCCGGAACTTATCGACGAATCCTTCATGCGCGAGGCCTTGGCGCAGGCCAAAGTGGCCCTGGACCGGCAGGAAGTGCCGGTGGGGGCCGTGGTCGTCCATCAGGGCCAGATCGTCGGGCGCGGCAGCAATGCCCCGATCGCTGGCCATGACCCGACCGCTCACGCCGAAGTGATGGCTTTGCGCGATGCTGCGACCCGTCTGGGCAACTACCGACTTGAAGACTGCACTCTGTACGTCACCCTGGAGCCCTGCAGCATGTGCGCGGGTGCGATGCTGCATGCACGGCTCAAGCGGGTGGTGTTTGGGGCGCCTGATCCGCGCACCGGGGCCGCAGGTTCGGTGCTCGATTTGTTTGCCCATCGCTCGCTCAATGCACACACCCAGGTCACCGGCGGTGTTTTGGCCGCACAGTGCGGGCAATTGCTCAAAGACTTTTTCAAGCCCCGCCGCATCAACCCCGATCCGCTGCGCGAAGACGCCTTGCGCACGCCCGATAGCGCCTTCGAGCGCTTGAGCGATTTCCCCTGGGCGCCCCGCTACCTGAGCGATCTACCCTGCGCGCCGGGGTGGCGGGTGCACTATCTGGACGAGGGACCGCAGCAGGCAAGCCTGACCTGGCTGTGCCTGCACGGTAACCCGGCCTGGAGTTATTTGTACCGGCGCATGATCCCGGTGTTTCTCCGCGCCGGGCATCGGGTGGTTGCCCCCGATATGCCTGGCTTTGGGAAGAGCGACAAACCCAAAAAGGAATCGCAACATCGATTCGGCTGGCATCGCCAGATTTTGCTCGATCTGGTCGAGCGCCTGGATCTGCAGCGCGTGGTCCTGGTGGTGCAGGATTGGGGCGGTATTTTGGGTCTGACCTTGCCTATGGCGCAGCCGCACCGTTACGGCGGCGTGCTGTTGATGAACACCACGCTGACCACCGGCGAGGAGCCACTGAGTCCGGGCTTTCTGGCGTGGAGAAAGTGGTGTCAAACGCAGCCCGACTACGATGTGGCGCGCCTGTTCCTCAGGGGCAATCCTCATCTGAGCGCCGCTGAAGCGGCCGCCTATGCCGCGCCTTTCCCTGACGCGGGTCACCGGGCGGCCCTGCGTGCGTTTCCTCAGCGTGTGCCCGAGCACCCGGACGACGAGGGGGCCGATCTGTCGCGTCAGGCCCTTCGGTTCTGGCGCGATGCGTGGCAAGGTCGAAGCCTGATGGCCATCGGGCAACAGGACCCTGTGTTGGGCGAGCCGGTGATGCAGTCGCTGCAGCGGATCATCCGCAACAGCCCACCTCCGATGAGGCTGCCGCAAGCCGGTCACTTTGTGCCCGAACACGGCGAGGTGATTGCCGAGGCGGCCGTGCGACACTTCGGCCCCTGAGCCCCCAAGCCCGCAGCCCCCAATGCCCCACATCTATCTGTATTCGCCGGCCGGTGCCGTCCGTGATCGGACCGCCTTTGACCGTGGGGTGCGGCGATTGCAGGCCCTGGGCTATGAGGTCGAAGTCGATGAGGCCGCGCTGGCTCGGCATCAGCGCTTTGCCGGTGACGATGCCACCCGGCTGGCAGCGCTGGCTCGGGCCGCAGCCAGCGGGGCTGATCTGGCCATGATCAGTCGCGGTGGTTATGGCCTGACACGCCTCCTGGCCGACCTGCCTTACAAGGCCCTGGCCAAAGCCATCGACCGCGGCACGCAGTTTGTAGGCCTGAGCGATTTCACCGCCTTGCAGTGCGCCCTGCTGGCGCGTGTGCAGGCACCGACCTGGGCCGGCCCCGCCCTGATGGACGACTTTGCCCAAACCGAGCCTTGCGACGAGATCACCCAGGCCTGCCTGGAGGATCTGGCCACGGGCCGGGGGGAGGGCGCCGGTTGGCGTCTGCCGGCCGGCGAGGCCGGCCAGTGGACCGTGCGCAAAGCCACCGTGTGGGGCGGTAACCTGTCTATGCTTTCTGCCTTGGTGGGCACCCCTTACCTTCCCTCTGTCAGGGGGGGCATTCTCTTCATTGAGGATGTCAACGAACACCCTTACCGTATCGAACGCATGCTCTCGCAGCTCTTGCATGCGGGCGTGTTGGCCCAGCAGAAAGTCATTGTGCTTGGCCAGTTCAGCAACTACCGTCTGGTGCCGCATGACCGCGGCTTCAAGCTCGCCAGCGTGGTGGACTGGCTGCGCAGCCAGGTCCGGGCCCGCGTACTCACGGGCTTGCCCTTTGGACATGTGGCCACCAAAGTGGTCCTGCCCGTGGGACGCAGCTGCGATCTGGTGGTGCAGGGCCGGGAGGCGCTCCTGCTTTGGGGCGCGGACGCCTGATCGGGCCGCTCCCCCTCTGGCGCGGTGTCTGACAGGGCGGTGGCGAGTCCACTCACAAAGGGCTGCTTGGGCCCGCCTTAAGCTTCTCTTGCGCGCAGTATTGATCTCAATGCTGCCTCTCAAGGGAGTCACACCATGATTGAATCTGCAGCAGGCGAGGGCCTCAACCGGTGGAAGATCCACCGCCCCCTGGGCGAACCCGTCCTCGAGTCGGTGGAAGAGGAGATGGGTCTGACGCCAACCGCTTCAGAGCCACCCAGCGTGCAAGCAGGTAGTCACGGCATCGACCGCCCGGGCGTGACCTGGGGTCAGCTGCGCGAACAGATGGTGCAGCAGGTCAAGGAAAAGCCCGCGCGCAGCGCGATGCTCGCCCTCAGTGCGGGCGCGATGGCCGCCTGGCTCGTGCGCGGGGCCCTCGCGCGCCGCAGGCAGGGGCACTGAAATGTGGAACGCTCTCGTTTCAGGATTCGGCCCGATGCGGCTCGGTCTGCCCGACCTGGACGCCCCTCCGCCGGCGCCCTGGGGAGAGCGCGTGGATCCTGGGCGGGACACAGACCCGCAACCGGAGGAGGGGCCCGAGCCGGTTCAGGAGCCCTGGTCTGGCCAGGGGCAGCCGGTCCGTGAGCCCGAGTCCTTGCCGCAGCGTTGGAAGCTGCACTGAGGATTGAAGATTTGGGGCGGCCGCTTCTGGCCAGCGCGTCGACGCGAGGCTCCAACCCCCCGCGTGCCAGGAGGCCCGCCATCACCTCACCAGCAAGACCGGAATCTGGCTCTCGGTGACCACCCGCTGCGCAACACTGCCCATGACCGCCCGGCCGATCAGCCCATGGCCGTGGGTGCCCATGACGATCATGTGCGCCCCTTCTTTGCTTGCGGCCTTGAGGATCTCCTGTGCGGCCGAGCCAACCACCCAGCGCTCGGTATGTTGGAGCGCATGACGCTTGAGAAACTTTTCAATCGGATCGAGTACGCGCCGGGCTTCTTCCTGGTGAAATTGCTGCACCGCGCTGGAGCCCACCATGGACCTGACCCGAGGCGGCATGGGCGGCTGTACATTGAGCACCAGCAGCTGGTCCTCAGGTCCGCAAAAGTTCTCGTGGGTGGCCAGAAAACCCAGGGCCTTCTTCGTGTACTTACTGCCATCAGCCGGGAGCAAAATTTTCATGCTCTTTTCCTTTCATTCGGGGAGCGGTGGGCGGTGCATTAAGCGCGGGCCATTTCGACAGAGGCGCGGATTTTTGCCTCGGCCTCTTCTGTGCCGCGTATGACCAGCACCGGCACTTGGGCGGACCGGATGATCTGCTCGGCCCCACTGCCCAGAAGAACCCGACCAAGGCCTCGGCGGCCGTGGGTACCCAGGACAATCAGGTCGCCTGAAAAGGTTTCCACCTCTTTGTTAACCACTTCGGCCAGTCGCTGACCGGCCGCCTCAACCAGCCGCTGGTCAGCGGGCACCCCGGACGACTTGGCCACATCCAGGGCCTGCCCCAGAATCTTCAGGCCGTTGTCGCGCATGATCTTGGCCAGATCGCCCGGGTAGGCCCCGTAGGGGTCGTAGGCAATGACCTGAGCGAGTTCTTCGATGACATGAATCAAGCGCACCGTGCCTGCCGACTCGCGCGCCATTTGCAAGGCCGCCACCAAGGCGCGGGTGGACGTCTGACTGCCATCAATCGGAACCACGATTCGCTTGTACATAGGGTGCTCCTGAGGTGCATGCTGCGTGAGGGAGTATCCGGCACACTGGCTCAGCACATGCTTGACATACATCAAGCATGTGCGTTTGCGCCGGGTCGCGCTAGCCGATGGCGATCTTGCGGTACTCCTCTTGGGATTTTTTGGGCAACTCCAGCGAAAGAACGCCCTTGTCGTAATGGGCTTTGACCTTGCTCTCATCAATATCCTGGGCCAAGGTGAAGGTGCGCGAGACATTGCCTTCGTAGCGTTCGCTGCGCAGCATGCGGTCGCCGTTGCTCGTCTTGCGCGATTCGCGCTTGACCTGCGCATCGATCTGCACCACGTTGCCGTGAACGCGCACATCAATGTCCTGCTTGTTCACCCCAGGCAGATCGGCCTCGACGGCGTAGGCCTGGGGCGTTTCCGTGACATCGATGCGCATGCGTAGCGAGGGCGTTTCTATCTCTGCGTTCCAGGGGGCCAGCAGCCTGCGAAAGGCCGACTCCACCGAATCTCCAAAACCGGGCTCAAGCAAACGAATCTGATTCATGAATTTCTCCCTATGCTCAAAGTTCAACAAGGCAGGTGCGCTGCCGCGCGCCTGTGAGATCACTCTAAGCGAGGAAAAACCGCAGCAGGCACGCACGGCAGGCCCCCTTGCTTCTTTTGCGATCGCTTACTTGCTCATCGGGGGTATGGCGGCCATCTGAGCCGATGATTTGATCTTGCGCAAGGACGGGCCGATAAGCGGTCTCTACCCTGGCGCTGCCCGGTGCTTGGACCCAGCCCTCATGACCCAGCGCAATCTCTATTCCTTGTTGGCCCCGCAGAGCGTGGCCGTGATTGGCGCATCCGAGCAAGCTGGCCGCCTTGGGACGGTCCTGCTGAGCAACCTCATCCAGAGCGGATTCAAGGGGCCGATCTGGCCGATCAATCCCAAGCATCAGCGGGTCCAGGGTTTGACCGCCTGGCCGGACGTACGCAGCCTGCCATCGCCACCGGATCTGGCGGTGATCTGCACGCCGCCGGGTGCTGTTGTCGATCTGATCGACCAGCTCGGCCGCAAGGGCACGAAGGCCGCTGTGGTCATCACCGCCGGCTTAAAGCAGCCTTGGCCGCTCGATCCTGCGCGCAGCATTGAGCAGGCCATGCTCGAGGCTGCGCGGCCGCACTTGCTGCGCATCCTCGGGCCCAACTGCATCGGCGTGTTGACACCGGGCATGGGTTTGAACGCGAGCTTTGCGCCGTCGCAAGCCTTGCCAGGCCCGCTGGCCTTTCTGACCCAGTCCGGGGCCCTGGCCACGGCCATGCTCGACTGGGCCAAGGAAAGAGGCATCGGCTTTTCGCACTTCGTATCGCTGGGTGACAGCGCCGATGTGGACTTTGGAGATCTGCTCGACTACCTGGCCACCGATGCCCAAACGCGTGCCATCCTGCTCTATGTGGAGTCGATCCGGCACGCCAGGAAGTTCATGTCGGCAGCGCGGGCAGCGGCACGCAACAAGCCGGTCATTCTCGTCAAGGCCGGTCGCGCCCCTGAAGGAGCGCGCGCGGCCGCCTCGCACACAGGCGCCCTGGCCGGCTCCGATGAGGTGTACGAGGCAGCCTTGCGGCGTGCGGGTCTGCTGCGGGTGGCCACCCTGGAGGACTTGTTTGATGCGGCCCAAACGCTGGCGGCCTCGGGGGCGGCATGGACGCAGCTTCACGCCGACCGGATGCGCCTGGCCCTTCTCACCAACGGGGGAGGGGCCGGCGTGCTCGCTGCTGATGCGCTGTCCCTGGGAGGAGGGCGGCTTGCCCGCTTGTCGCCAGCCACCGTGGCATCGCTGGATGAATGCCTTCCTGTCACCTGGTCACGCGACAACCCCGTTGACATCATCGGTGATGCTCCCATCGAGCGTTATGTCAAGGCCTTGAATCTGCTCCTGGCAGCCGATGAAATCGACGCTCTGGTGTTCATGCACGCACCGACGGCGGTGGTGCCCGCGGCCGATATTGCTGCCGCCTGCCTGCCCGCGCTCAAGGGCAGCGGCAAGCCTGTACTCAGTTGCTGGCTCGGCGGGCAGGCGGTGGCCGGGGCCCGCCAGATGTACCGCCAGGCCCAGCTGGCCACCCACGACACGCCGGAACGCTCGATGACTGCATGGCTGCAGCTTTGCCACTATGCACGCAATCAGCATTTGCTCTATCAATGGGTGGGCACCGGGGCACCCGAAAAGCACGGTGCCATTGAGGCCTCGCAGGCCCTGATCGATCGGGCGCGGCAGGGCGGACGCCTCTGGCTCGGCGATACCGACAGCCTGCAATTGCTGCATGCGTGGGGGCTACCCGTCCTGCAGACGCGGGCCTGCGCCGATGTGGAGGAGGCGGTGCTGGCCGCGCAGCAGGTGGGCTACCCGGTGGCCCTGAAGATTGCCTCGCCGCAAGTTCTGCACAAAAGCGATGTGGGCGGTGTGGTGCTTGGAATCGGCAGCGAAGATGATTTGCGACAGACCGCCGAGCGCCTACGCGAGCGCTTGCAGCAGCAGCGGCCCGATGCGCGCCTGGAGGGCTACACCGTGCAGGCCATGGCGCGCGGTGGGGGCGGCCCGAGGGAGCTGATCCTGGGGCTCAAGGTCGACCCGGTGTTCGGACCCGTGCTGCTTTTGGGGCAGGGCGGGGTGGAGGTGGAACTGCACGGCAGACATGCGCTGGCCTTGCCGCCCCTGAACGAACCCTTGGCCCAGGACCTGATTGAGCGCAGCGGTATCGAACCTTTACTTGCAGCCCATCGAGGACGCCCCCCGGCCCAGCGGCAAGCCTTGGTGGAGACCTTGCTCCAGCTGTCGCAGATGACCAGCAGCCTGCCCGAGGTGGCCGAGCTCGACATCAACCCGCTGTGGATCGATGGCTCTGGGGTCATGGCCCTGGACGCTCGGGTCCGTCTGCGTGCAGAAGGCGAGGTGCTTACCCCACCGGCCATCCTGCCCTATCCGCAGGCTTTGGAGGAGACCTTGACGCTCGGCGCGAGAAAGCTCACCCTGCGACCCATCCGTCCCGAGGACGGCGACGCCCTCAAACGCTTCTACGCGGGTGCGAGCGCGCAAGACCTGCGCATGCGTTTTTTTGCATCCCGGCGCGAGGTGCCCCTCTCAGAGCTGGCTCGCTACAGCCAGATCGACTACGACCGCGAGATGACCTTCGTGCTCATGGCAGAACCCGAGGGGAGCCTAGCGGTCACCGGAGCAAGCACAGCGGGGGCAGGGCCCTCGGAGATGGTTGGCCAGGTCAGGGCGGTCTGCGATCCGGACCGCCAGCGGGCCGAGTTTGCCTTGCAGATCGCCCGGCCTTTTCAGGGCCAGGGGCTTGGAGTGCGCCTGATGCGCAAGCTCATCGACTACCTAGCGGGTCAGGGCGTTCGGGAGCTCCATGGCACCTGTCTGGCCGAAAACCAGGCCATGCTCGGCCTGGCTCAGTACCTGGGTTTTTCTGTGTGCCCACTCGAGGTCAGCGCGACAGTGGCGCTGGTCTTGCCCCTTCAGGCGGCGGTGCGTCCCGAACTGGTTCGAGCGAATCAAACGCTCACGGTGTAGTTCAGGGCGCTGCGTCCGCCGTCTGCGGTGATGATTTCGCCGGTCAGGTAGCTCGAGGCGTCGCTGGCCAGCCAGGCCACCACCTCGGCGATTTCCTCTACCGATCCCAGCCGCTTGAGCGGGGTGCGGCTGAGGATGCGCTTGCGCGCCTCTTCACTGGTGAGCACCGCACGCGCGGCCAGGTCGGTGGCGATCGTGCCCGGGGCCACCGCATTGACGCGGATCCCGTGGTCGGCCAAGGCCAGCGCCATGGCCCGGGTGAGCTGGTTGATGCCGCCTTTGCTGATGTTGTAGCTGGCGATCTCAGGGATCGCCATGACCGCATTGACCGAGCTCATGTTGATGATGGAGCCGCGCACGCCGCCGCTCACCATGGCTCTGGCCACGGCTTGGCCCATCAGGAAAGCACCCTTGAGGTTCACCCGCAGCACCGCATCAAAATCCGCCTCAGTGACCTCGAGAAAAGGAGCCGCCTTAAAAATGCCGGCATTGTTGACCAGGACATCAATGCGACCGTGGGTGGCGAGCGTTTGGCGCACCGCCTCGTGCACGGCCGAGGCCTCGCCCACATCGGCGGGAATGAACACACCGCCCAGCTCCCGGGCCAGCGCGCGTCCGGCTTCTTCGGCCGGGTCCACGATCACCACCTTGACCGACTCCCGGGCAAAACGGCGGGCGCAGGCCGCGCCTATACCTTGGGCGCCCCCGGTGATGAGGGCGATCCGATCGTTGAGTCCGTAGTTTGATTGACTTAACATAATATACATCGTATGCGGTTAATTCACCAGCGCCCGGAGGGGGCTGGCTCGGGCGCGCGGCTGGCCGGCAGCGTCCTCTCCAACGGCGCGCCCGCGGGCGCAGGTCGTGGGCTGGACCCGGCCGCCGCAGCGGGAGCAACCGGGGCTGTGCCTGGAGCCGCCACGGGGTCGGGCTTGGCAGCTGGCTTGGCGATACTGGGCGCTGGCGCCGCAGACTGTCCCGAGGCTGCAGCCAGGCCGGCGCAGGCCGCTTCGCGGTCGATCCGCTTGTCCTTCACGCCGGGCTGGCCAGGCATCAGGGGTGCGAGCAGTCGGATGGCATCGGGCCGCTCTCCCATGCAGGCAAAATCCAGCGCGCTCAGGCCGAGCCGGTTGCGGGACGTCGGCACGGCGCCTTCGTCCAGCAGGAGTTTGACGGCCTCCACGCTGCCATAACGGGCGGCCATCATCAACGGCGTGGTGCCGTTGGGTGACTCCGGATCGACAAAGGCGTGGTGTTCAAACAGGAGCCGCATGATGGGCACATGTCCACTGGTGGCCGCATAGTGCAGCGGCGTCCAGCCGGTCTTGTTGACGTCGGCGCCGCGCTCAATCAGGCGCCGGGCGGCCGGCTCTTGTCCCTTCAGACTGGCGAGCATCAGCGCGCTTTCGTCGTGGCGATTGAGCAAGTTCACATTGACCTGATCCAGACCGAGCAAGACCTGTAGAACCTTGGGTGAAGGCTCCTGGATGGCGATCATCAGCGCGGTGTGGCCCTTCGGGCTGAGCGTGTTGGGGTCAAAGCCACGCAGCAGCAACTGCAGCATTTTGCTGTTGGCGTCGCTTTCAACGGCTTCAAAGAAATCTTCATAGACTCCGGCCCAAGAATGGCTAAAACCTAATAAAACAATCAATAGCACCAAATACTTCAGAAAATACTTGAAGTTTTTTCGGCCTCGCTTGCGCCGCCCAGGTACATTTTGGGCAACCCTGGGCGGATCTCCATTCCAAGCCGACCTGACTTGAGACTTCACTTTAGAAATATGCAAAAAAATCAATTTAATCAACATATTTCTTTATGCTTTGAAAGTTATTTAGAGGAAGGGTCGGCGCTTGAGGCCAACACCCGGGCCATCATCTCTCAAGTTCGGAAACCACTCGCCGGAAGAGGCGATCGAAGTTGTCGCTGCTGATTCGCCCGACCTCCTCCTCACTCAAGCCGCGCAGCTGCGCCACCTGACGCGCGACCCAGGGCACCAGTGCCGGCGTGTTGGTTTTGCCCCGGTACGGCGCTGGCGCCAGATAAGGGCTGTCGGTCTCGATGAGCAGCCGGTCCAGCGGGACCAGCCGCGCCACTTGCCGCAAATCTTCGGCGTTCTTGAAGGTCAGAATGCCTGAAAACGAGATGTAAAAGCCCAGATCCAAGGCGGCGCGGGCGACCTCCAGGGTCTCGGTGAAACAGTGAAAGACGCCGGTGGCATCGCCCCGCCCTCCTCCCCGGCCCTCTTGCCGAAGAATGTCCAAAGTGTCCTCCGAGGCGCTGCGCGTGTGGATCACCAGCGGCAGCTGCGTGCGACGCGCCGCCTCGATGTGCACCGAAAACCGGTCTCGCTGCCACTGCATCTGCGCCACGGTGCGATCGCCCAGCCGGTAGTAGTCCAGGCCGGTCTCTCCGATGGCGACCACCCGGGGCAGCGCCGCCCGCTCGACCAGATCGTGCACCTGCGGCTCGTAAATCCCCTCCTGATCCGGATGCACGCCCACGCTGCACCAAAAATTGTCGTAGGTGCTCGCCAGTTCATGGACAGAGGCAAACTCCTCGATGGAGGTGCAAATGCACAGGGCCCGATCGACGCCAGCCTGGTCCATGGCCTGGCGTATCTGGGGCAGCTGCTCGCACAGCTCGGGAAAACTCAGATGACAGTGGGAATCGACAAACATGGCTAGGGCGAGAGACTGGGCATTCGCTCGCCGCGCAGCGCCTGCTGTGCGCGGCTGACCAAGGCCTCGAACATGAGGCCGGCGTTGAAAGGGTGTTCCGCGTGCCGCGCTTGCGCAGCCAGGTCGCGCGACCAGGCACTGAGCGCAAGCAAGGAGGCAGCACCGGGCTGGGTCTGCGGCAGGTCTGAAGCCGCAAAGTATCGCGGCGGAGCGCCTAACTGTAGACACCACACATCGTGGCAGATTTTCTGGAGCGCGGCGATCGCGCGGGCCGGGCTGAACGCCGACAAGGCGGCCACATCCCCCCGGGCCACCGCCTGGGGCAGGGCCCGCCAGCGCAGGGCGCTGTCCTTCAGGCCGCCCTGCTGCATCATCTCCAGCGCATCGGCCGGGCGGCCGCCGCTGGCCGCTAGCAGCACCCGCAGCATGTCTCGGTCCCCCGCCCCGCCCTGCTCGGCCAACCAGTCCAAGCTTTCAGATTCGCTGGGCCAGGCCATGGTGTGGGACTGGCAGCGGCTGCGCAAGGTCGGTAACAAACGATCGGCCGCATCGCTGGCCAGGATGAACCGCACCGCACCGCTGGGCTCCTCGAGCGTCTTGAGCAGGGTGTTGGCTGTCACTGTGTTCATGCGCTCGGCCGGGTAGACCAGAACCACCTTGGCGCGGCTGCCCGAGCGGCTGAGCTGCGTAAAGGCCACCGCATCGCGGGCCGCATCGACCTTGATGTCCAGACTGGGCTTGCGCTTGCCGGCCTCGAGCTCACTCTGGGTTTTTTCATCCAAGGGCCAGCCCAGCTGCAGACTCAGGGCCTCAGGCATGAGCACGCGCAGATCGGCATGGGTATGCACATCGATACCGTGGCAGCTGGCGCACCGACCGCAAGCGCCCTGCGCCGTGGACTGCAAGCACAACCAGGCCCGGGCCAGCGACAACCCGAGCTCATACTGGCCCAGGCCCGAGGGCCCGCGCAGCAGCAGCGCGTGGCCCGGATAGGACAGCAAACCCTGCAACTGTCGCTGCAGCCAGCCGGCCAGTGGGGTCTGCGCGCTCATGGCAGAAAGCCCCGTGCCCGAACGGCCGCCTGCACCTCGGTCCACACGGCGGGCAGGTCCTGGTGTGCATCGATGCGGGCAAAACGCGCCGGATCGGCCCGCAGGCGAGCGGCGTAACCGGCCGCCACACGCTCAAAAAAAGCCTCGGGTTGGGCCTCGAATTTATCGGGCACCCGGGCACCGACCAGTCGCTGCGCCGCCACCGAGGCGGGCAGGTCAAACCACAGCGTCAGTTGGGGCTGCACCAGGGCCTGATCGCCCGCGCCCTGCACCCAGCGCTCCAGCGTCTCTAACACAGCCAAGTCAAAGCCCCGGCCGTACCCCTGGTAGGCAAAGGTGGCGTCAGTGAAGCGGTCGCACAGCACCACTTCGCCGCGCTCGAGCGCCGGCCCGATGACGCCCGTCAGATGGTCGCGCCGGGCGGCGAAGATCAGCAGCGCCTCCGTCAACGCATCCATGTTCTGGTGCAGCACCAGGTCTCGCAGTTGCTCGGCCAGGGGCGTTCCCCCCGGCTCGCGGGTCACGGTAACGGTGCGGCCGGCCTGGCGCAAGGCCTGGGCGAGCGCGCCCACATGCGAGGACTTGCCGGCCCCATCAATGCCCTCGAAGCTGATGAACAAACCGTTTTTCGGCATCACCACCATCCGCGCGGGTTCAGCGCCCACGTATGTATTTGTCGACCGCCCGATTGTGCTCCTCCAGGGTCGCACTGAACTGGCTGCTGCCGTCGCCCCGCGCCACAAAGTACAGAGCCGGCGTGCGCGCCGGCTGCACCGCCGCGAGCAGGGCTGCCTTGCCGGGCATGGCAATCGGGGTGGGCGGCAGCCCGGCGCGGGTGTAGGTGTTGTAAGGCGTATCGGCCAACAGGTCGCGCTTGCGCAGGTCGCCATCGAAACGTTCGCCCAGGCCGTAGATCACGGTGGGGTCGGTCTGCAGCCGCATCCCCAGGCGCAGCCGGTTCACAAACACGCCGGCAATCAGGGGCCGGTCGGACGCCTTGCCGGTTTCCTTTTCGATGATGCTGGCCAGGATCAGCATCTCCTCGGGCGTCCTGATCGGCAGCCCCGTTTCACGCTGCGCCCAGACTTGGTTCAGGCGCTTGTCCATGGCCTGCGCCGCCCGTCGCAGCACCTCCAGGTCGCTGCTGCCTTTGCCGTAGCTGTAGGTGTCGGGGAAAAAGCGCCCTTCAGGATGCACGCCGGGGCGGCCAAGCCGCTCCATGATCTGGCTGTCGCTCAGGCCGCGCGAGTCCGGCCGGAGCAGGTCGGCGCGGGCCAGCGCAGCGCGCACCTGCGAAAAACTCAGCCCCTCCGGCAAGGTCACATAGCGCAGGGTCTCCTCGCCGCGCACCAGCATGCGCAGCAGCTCATACGGGCTCGATCCGGGGGCGATTTCGTAGTTGCCGGCCCGGATCTGCCGAGCCTGGCCAGAAACCCGGAACCAGACAAACAACAGCGTGGGGTTGACATCGGCACCCAGGCGACGGACCTCGCGGGCGATCTCGCGCGGCGAGGTGCCCGGCTCGATCAGCAAGTCCAGCGCCGCGGCGCCGGCAGGCAGCCGCAAGGACAGGGGGCTCAACAGCCACCAGGCGCTCGTCAGGCCCAGAAGGACTGCGCTCGAGACCAACGCGGCCAGCAACCAGCGCAAAATTCGCACAGGAAAGTTTTGGTTTTAAGGGGGCCCGCAGCGGGCAGGAAACGACTGCAGATCATAATGGACGCATGTCTTTGGCCACTTCAGATTCGGCCGCCGACCTGTCCGTGCAGTCAGGACAGGTGGCGCTGCCCCACATGGGCGTGATCGAGGTCCAGGGGGCCGATGCCGCTGCTTTTTTGCAAGGTCAATTGACCCAGGATGTGGCCCTGCTCGGCAGCGACAGTGCGCGGCTGGCCGGCTACTGCAATCCCAAGGGCCGCCTGTTGGTGAGCTTCATCGTGGTCAAGCGCAGCGCCGACCAGGTGCTCCTGCTGTGCGCTCGCGACAGCGTGGCGGCCATGATCAAGCGTCTGTCCCTGTTCGTCCTGCGGGCCAAGGCCCGACTGAGCGATGTCACCGACCACTACCGCATGATCGGCTTGACCGGCTCGGCCGTCGAGGCCGTGGCCCCGGGACTGAGCACGCGCCCTGCCTGGAGCCGGCTCGATGGGGGCGGGGCCATGGTGGTTCACCTCTACCCCGGTGCCGGCGTGGCCCGCGCCTGTTGGCTGGCCCCAGCCGATACACCCGCGCCTCAAGGCCTGCCGGAGGTGCCGCTGGCTTACTGGCACTGGCTCAGCGTGCGCTCGGGCATTGCCATGGTCGCAGCAGCCACCGCCGAGGCCTTTGTGCCCCAGATGCTCAACTACGAGTCGGTGGGAGGCGTGAGCTTCAAAAAAGGCTGTTACCCCGGGCAAGAGGTGGTGGCGCGCAGCCAATTCAGGGGCAGCATCAAGCGACGCGCCTATCTGGTGCGCGGTGACGGCCCCCTGCAAGTGGGCCAAGAGGTGTTCGAGGTCGGCGATCCGCAGCAGGCCTGCGGCCTGATCGCCGCCGCGGCCCCCCGGCCGGACGCACCGGGTTTTGACGCCATCGTCTCCATGCAGGTCAGCGCGGCTGCCCAGGGCGAGGCGGGCGGGCTGCGCGCCGGCTCCGCCCTCGAAGGCCCCACCTTGCGACTGCTGGCCCTGCCCTATGCCCTGCTCGAAGACCTCTGAGCCCGCGCCTGGCAGGAACCCAAGCCAACGGCCATGTGCCTGATCGCCTTTGCCATTGGGACGCGCCCCGACCGCCCCCTGTTACTGGCCTCCAACCGCGACGAGTATTTCGACCGCCCCACCCTGCCTTTGCACCGATGGTCCTCACCGGGCGGGCGCATGATCTGCGGCGGACGCGATGAACGGGCCGGAGGCACCTGGCTGGGCCTGAGTGAAGAAGGACGGGTGGCCTGCTTGACCAATGTCCGCGAGCCACAGGCCGGGCCCGCGGCTCGCTCCCGGGGAGAATTGCCGCTGGCCTGGCTCGAGGGCCATCAAAGCCCGACCGAGTTCATCGCGGCTCTCGATCCGCTGGCCTACCCGGGCTTCAATCTGGTGGTGGGTGACTGGGCACGGCAGCACTGGCACTGGATCAGCAACCGCCGCCCACATCGGCAGGGCCTGACCGCGCACCTTCAACACAGGCCCCTGGGGCCGGGCGTTTACGGCCTGTCCAACGCCCTGCTGGACACCCCCTGGCCCAAGACCGTCAAACTGCGCGGGCATCTGGCCGGCGTCGTGGGCCTGGACACCGGGCCCCTGCGCGAGCATCTGTGGACGGCTTTGGCCGACACCGAGCCGGCCCCCGACGATCAATTGCCTCAAACCGGCGTGTCGCCCGAAGCCGAGCGGGCGCTGTCTGCCGTGCGGGTGCGCTTTGCCGACGGCCGTTATGGCACCCGCAGCAGCACCGTACTGCTGGTCGAGTCCGAAGGCCCGGGCCGCTGGCGCGCTGACATCGAAGAGCGCAGCTGGGACCCGCACAGCCTGGGCCACAGCCGGCGAGAAGTTTGGGTGAGCCCGGGCCGCTAGCGAACCCCGCCTTGCGCCCCGCCCTCAGAGGGCCCGCACCATCTCGATGTGCGGCAGTCCGACTTCTTCGAAGCCCTCACCCTGTGGCACAAAGCCGCTACGGCCATAGAAGCCCTCGGCTGCCTTCTGCGCATGGACCAAGACCTGGCGGTCGCCCCGCTCTCGGGCAGCCTGCACCAGCGTCTGCAGCACCTGCGAGCCCAGGCCCGCCTCGCGCAGCACCCGCTTGACCGCCATGCGCCCGATGCGGGCGGTCCCCGCCTGGGCGGGCAGGAGCCGTCCGGTGGCCACCGGCTGCCCCAGTCGGTTGTAGGCCACCAGATGCAGCGACGACTCGTCGGCCGGATCGCATTCCATGTCCAGCGGAATTTGCTGCTCCTGCACAAACACCTCGATGCGCACCCGCATGGCATCGTCCTGCAACTGGGCCCAGGAGCCGACGCGCCACTGCAGCACCGGCTCGCCGGCCTCATAGCCGAGCAGGGTGCTGCGCAGCAACGGGGGCACCGGCCGGGAGGTTTGACTGCTCGGGTCGGCGTACACATAGATCAGCTGACCGGTGATCAACAAATCGTCGCCCCGGAAGATGGCGCCCAGAAACTCGATGGACGAATTGCCGATGCGCTGGCATTTGAGCCCGACGTCGAGCACATCGTCGTACCGGGCCGAGCCGTGGTACTCGATGCCGGCCTTCTTGACGTAGAGATCACCGCCGAGCTCGTGCATGGCCTGTTCGTAGGGAAGCGCCAGGGCGCGCCAATAATCGGCCATCGCCGTATCCAGGTACATCAGGTAGTGGGCATTGAAGACGATCTTCTGCATGTCGACCTCGGCCCAACGCACCCGCAAGCGATGAAAAAAACGCAGGTCCTGTCGATTCATAGAAAGCTCTTTGTCAAATCGGGCGAGAGCCGCCCCGGCCCGCCGCGAGTTTAACGGCCCGCCCCCGAGGCTCCCTCGAAGGCATTGCGCAGGGCCAAGCCTGCATCCTGGTGCGCCTGCCGCGCCGGCGCCAGGGCCCGCCCCATGGTGATAAAGCCGTGGATCATGCCACGATAGATTTCGAGGTCCACCGCCACGCCGGCCATGCGCAGCGTATCGGCGTAGGCCATCCCTTCATCGACCAGCGGATCGCATTCGGCCAGTCCGATCCATGCCGGCGCCAGACCGCTGTGGTCGGCCGCCAGCAGCGGGGCAAAGCGCCAGTCGCCGCGCTGCGCCGAATCGAGGTAGTGGTCAAAAAACCAGCTGATGGTCTCCCGGTCGAGCAAGAAGCCCTGGGCAAAACGCCGGTGCGAATCGGTGTCCTGGTTGGCCGTGGTGCCGGGGTAGATGAGCAACTGCAGGCTCAGCGCCAAGCCCGCATCGCGGGCCATCAAGGCGCAAACACAGGCCAGCGTGCCGCCGGCACTGTCGCCTCCAACGGCCAGCCTGCCGGTATCGAGCCCCAGCGAAGGGCCCCGCGCCTTCAAGTCTTCAAGCGCGTCCCAGGCGTCATACACCGCTGTTGGAAAGCGATATTCCGGGGCCAGGCGATAGTCCAGCGACACCACCGCGCAGCGGCCAAGCCGACACAGCTGCCGGCACAACCCATCGTGGGTGGCCAGGCTGCCGACGGTAAATCCCCCGCCGTGCAGGTAAAGCAGCACCGGCGGATGAGACAGCCCGGGCGGGGCGTAGAGCCGCGCGGCCAGGTCGCACCCGTCCCTGGCCCTCAAGCGCAGCGACTCGATCCGGCCCACCTCGGCGGGCGGCAGATCCAGAATCGAGGCACCAACCTCATAAAAAGCCCGGGCTTCGGCCACGCTCATGGCGTGCAGGGGCGGCCGCCCGGCGCGGTGGATGTTGTCGATCAGGCGCTGCGCCTCAGGGCTGGGCAGGCAGCCCGGGCGGGCGGGGGGAGCGGTCATGGGCGGGCGCGCTGTTTTGTCGGAGAATGATCCGGATTTTGCAGGAGACCTCCGTGGCCTTGATCCAGTACATCACACAAATCGAGCTTGACTTTGGCGTGCTGCGCCTGCTCAAGGACCAATGCCAACGATTCGGGATCAGCCGGCCGCTGATCGTCACCGATGCCGGCGTCAAGGCTGCAGGCCTGCTGCAAAAAACCCTGGACGCGCTCGGCGATGCGCAAGCGCCCGTGTTCGACCAGACGCCGTCCAATCCCACCGAAGCGGCGGTGCGCACCGCCGCGCAGCTTTACCGGGACAGGCACTGCGACGGCCTGATCGCATTGGGCGGGGGCTCGGCCATCGACTGCGCCAAAGGCGTGGCCATTGCCGCCACCCATGAAGGCCCGCTTAAGACCTACGCCACCATTGAAGGGGGCTCGCCCAAAATCACCGAGCGCGTTGCCCCCTTGATTGCCATTCCCACCACCGCCGGCACGGGCAGCGAGGTGGCCCGGGGCGCCATTTTGATCCTCGACGATGGTCGCAAGCTCGGCTTTCACTCCTGGCATATCGTGCCCAAGGTAGCCCTGTGCGACCCCGAACTCACTTTGGGCCTGCCCCCGCTTCTGACGGCGGCCACCGGCATGGATGCCATTGCCCATTGCATGGAAACCTTTATGGCCGCGCCCTTCAACCCGCCGGCCGATGGCATTGCCCTTGACGGCTTGCAGCGCGCCTGGGCACACATCGAAAAAGCCACTCGCAACGGCCAGGACCGCCAGGCCCGCCTGAACATGATGAGCGCCTCGATGCAGGGCGCGATGGCCTTCCAAAAAGGCCTGGGCTGCGTGCATTCGCTCAGCCACAGCCTGGGCGGGGTGAACCCCCGCCTGCACCACGGCACGCTCAATGCCCTGTTTCTGCCCGCGGTGATTCGATTCAATGCCGAGGCCGAAAACGTGCAAAAAGAAAATCGCATGGCCCGCATGGCACAGGCCATGGGCCTGGGTGCGGGCAGCGCCGGGGATGTGGCCGAAGCGGTGCGCGACATGAACGCCCGCCTTGGGCTGCCCTCGGGGCTGGGCGCCCTGAGCGTTCAATCGTCGGCCTTTGAGCGCATCATCGACGGGGCGCTGGCCGACCATTGCCACAAAATGAACCCGCGCCTGGCCAGCCGGGACGACTACCACGGCCTGCTCGAAGCATCCATGTAAGCCCCATGCGGGCTCCACCCGACGGGCCCGCAGCTCAAAGGGCCCGCACCTGCGACAGGTCGGGCCTTTGCAGCCACGCAGCAAATTCCTCGGCCAGCACCGCGCTGGCGCGTGCGGCTTCGGTCCACACCCGGATGCGTGTGGGCAGATCTTGCGCGTAACGGGTGAAGTCGGTCCGGTCGGGCAGCTTGCCATTGGGCAAGGCCTGCACCCATTGCGGATCGGGCGCCAGCAGCACCATGCGGTCAAGAAACGGGGTGCTCTTGTGGCGCCAGCGCAGGGCCTTGTCCAGCCAGCCCGGCACCACCTGCGGCTGGAAATGCGGATACAGCACGAGGCCCGGGCCTGGCCGCGGGCTGCGGTAATCGAGGTGCAGGTGATAGTCGGTGATGCCCCCATCCCAGTAAGCGCCCCGGGGCGCGCCCGGGATGTTGTGCACCGCCCGCAAGGCAAACGGAATGGAGCAGCTGGCCTGCACCGCCGCCATGAAATTGCCCTCCTCCAGCGCCACCTGCCGCGTGCGGTAGTCGGCCGTACCAAAGGGCAAAGCATGGATCTGGCCGCCCTTCCCGCTGGAGAAGACCACCCGCTCAAGCCAGGCGTCGAGCAGACGGCGGCTGAGCGCATTGCTCAGATAAGCCCCGGCATAACCCAGGGGCGTGAGCACGCTGTGCTCACGCGCGAGCAGGCCGATGCCCCGGCTGGTCATGACATGCAAGCGGTAGCGCGGATGCGACAACACCTCCTGAATACGGCCGCCGTAGAAAGACTGCAGACCGCGCCCAAACTCGCGGCTGACCTGATCGGCACTCGGGCGCTTGCGGCCCGGCGGCAGCTCGTAGTGCTGGGCAATGTAGTCGCGCTCCAAACGCTCGAAGGCACTCACGCAGTCATTGAGGCAGGCGCTGGCCAGTCGCCAGGCCCCGATGGAGGCGCCCACCAAATCAAGCGGCTGGTGGCTGCCGGCCAGCCACTGCCCAAAAATAAACCGGTCCAACGGCCCCAGAATCAGGCCCTTGGGGCCGCCAGCGGCCCCCGCGATGGTGGCAATGTCCTGCGGCCGCAGACCCTCTTGGCGCATATGCGCCAGCGCCAGGGGGCCGGCATAGATGCGCAGCGCCTTCAATTGCGTCGGCCCTCCCCCACCCGCGCGAAGGCGGCGGCCAAAGCGGTGTGGGTGGGCGTATCGCGCCGCTGATCCTTCGCTTGGGCCCGGCTCGGCCCGGACCCGGGGCGGCGCTCGGCCGGCGCAGCGGCCCGCGCGGCCACAGCGCCCGCCGAGCCCTCGGGCCGCAAACTCAGCGCGATGCGCTTGCGCGCCAAGTCCACCTCGAGCACCCGCACCCGCACCACCTGGCCCACCCGCACCACCTCGCGCGCATCGCGCACAAAGCGCTCAGACAGCTCGCTGACGTGCACCAGACCGTCCTGGTGCACCCCCAAGTCCACAAAAGCGCCAAAGGCCGCCACATTGGTGACCGTACCCTCCAATTGCATACCCACGCGCAGATCGGCAAGGTCGTGAACATCGTCGCGCAAACGCGCCACCTTGAAATCGGGGCGCGGATCGCGCCCGGGTTTCTCGAGCTCTTGCAGAATGTCGCGCACCGAGATCACGCCAAAACGCTCATTGGCAAAGAGTTCGGGCCGCAAGGCTTGCAAGATCGCAGCCTGGCCCATCACCTGCTCAATGGGCTTGCCGGCCTGGGCCAAAATGCGCTCGACGACCGGGTAAGTCTCGGGGTGCACGCCCGTCATGTCCAGCGGGTTGCTGCCCCCGCGGATGCGCAAAAACCCGGCACACTGTTCAAAGGTTTTAGGCCCCAGGCCGCTGACCTTGAGCAAGTCGGCGCGGCTGGCAAAAGCGCCGTTCTGGTTGCGCCACAGCACCACCGACCGCGCGGTCGCCGCACTCAAGCCCGACACCCGGGTCAGCAGCGGCGCGCTGGCGGTGTTCAAGTCGACCCCGACGCGGTTGACGCAGTCTTCCACCACCGCATCGAGGCTGCGGGCCAGCTGGCTCTGGTTGAGATCGTGCTGGTACTGGCCCACGCCTATGGCCTTGGGGTCGATCTTGACCAGTTCGGCCAGCGGGTCCTGCAAGCGACGCGCAATGCTAACGGCCCCACGCAAACTCACATCCACTTCGGGCATCTCTTGCGAGGCGTATTCACTGGCCGAATACACCGACGCCCCCGCCTCGCTGACCGTCACCTTGTCGATGCCCGCACCCAGCCGCCGCAGCAGATCGCCGGCCAGGCGGTCCGTCTCGCGGCTGGCCGTGCCATTGCCGATGGCAATGAGCTGTACCGCGTGTCGCCGACACAGGCCCTCCAGACTGTGCAGCGCCCCGTCCCAATCGCGGCGCGGCTCGTGCGGATACACCGTGGCCGTCTCCAGCAATTGCCCGGTGGCATCGACCACCGCCACCTTCACGCCGGTGCGGATGCCCGGGTCCAGCCCCATGATCACCCGCGGCCCCGCTGGGGCTGCCAACAACAGATCGCGCAGGTTGTCGGCAAACACCTTGATGGCCACCTCCTCGGCCTGCTCGCGCAGGCGCGTCAGCAAATCGCGCTCGAGCGACAGGCTGAGCTTGACCTTCCAGGTCCAGGCCACGGTGCGTCGGAACAAGTCGTCGGCCGCACGCCCTTGATGCGACCAACCCAGATGCCCCGCCAGACGCGACTCGGCCAGAGCCGTCGCAAGCGGACGACCGTTCTCGCCCGCCAGCACGGGGGCCAGCAGCTTGAGCTCGAGGATCTCGAGACTGCGCCCCCTAAAAAGAGCCAGGGCCCGGTGCGAGGGCACCCGGTGGAGGGCCTCGTCGTATTCAAAGTAGTCGCGAAACTTGGCGTGGTCGGGGTGGTTCTCGTCCTTGCCGGCCACCAGCTTGGAGGCCAATAAGCCCTCCTCCC
The DNA here is from genome assembly GCA_964501235.1 of uncultured Polaromonas sp. Classification (GTDB taxonomy): domain Bacteria; phylum Pseudomonadota; class Gammaproteobacteria; order Burkholderiales; family Burkholderiaceae_C; genus Polaromonas. Next base: position 36,436 of record CAZCSD010000020.1, read on the forward strand.
ACAACCACTGCCGCAGCGACTGCACCAGCGCGGCGTCTTCGGCCCAGCGCTCCGACAGGATGTCGCGCACGCCGTCGAGCACGGCAGCCACCGTGGTGAAGTCATCACCGGCCTCGGTTTTGTCCTTCAGCACATAGGCCTTGGCCTCATCAGCTGGCACACGACTCGGATCTGCCCACAACAAATCGGCCAGCGGCTCGATGCCCGCCTCACGCGCAATCAGCCCTTTGCTGCGGCGCTTGGGCTTGTAGGGCAGGTACAGGTCTTCCAAGTCGCCCTTGGAACTGGCGGCCTCCAGAGCGCTGCGCAACTCGGGGGTGAGCTTGCCCTGCTCGCCGATGCTGCGCAAGATAAGCTCGCGGCGCTCATGCAAATCACGCAAATAGGCCAGGCGCTCCTGCAACTGGCGCAGCTGCACATCGTCCAGGCCGCCGGTGGCCTCTTTGCGGTAGCGGGCTACAAAGGGAACGGTGGCGCCACCGTCGAGCAGATCAACCGCTGCCTGCACCTGGGCCGGTTTGACGGCCAGTTCCTGGGCAATCTGAGAAACAAGCGAAGACATTGAAACCAAAAAAGGGAGTAGCCGGATGGCTGCGCTGGAAAGCGCGGGATTCTCCCACAGGGCCTGGGGCCTGGGGCCTGCTGTAGCCCAAGTGCGCGTTAAAAAAGAACGGGGACAGTGTCCCCATTTGTCCTGACCGCTGTGTGGTGGCCCCTGGCACGCTTTGCGTGCGAGGGTACCCCACCCGTCATGAGCGCCACAGGCGTCAGCGGGGACGGGCTGTCAAGGCTGCGAAGCACCCGAAGGGCTTGGCCTTTACTGGCCGGCGCCGCTGGCGCAGCCTTGCTGGTAAAGAGGGTGGGGACAAATAGGAACCGGCAGCAACAGCCGATTCAATCGCAGTTCTTGAAGTTCCTGGCCAAGCAAACGACGGCCATTTTCTGAGCCTGAGCGACCTGCTGCGGAGTCATCAGGTTTGCAGTAGCGTCACGCAGATCACCGGCGGCTTTGTTGCCGAGCGAGCCAGCCAGGTTCACCCACATGTGCGCGCGCAAGTGGTCCATCGGCGCGCCTTTTCCGGTACCGTACATGACCCCCAGTTGGAGCTGCGCTCCCGCGTCGCCCTGTTCAGCGGCGAGGCGAAACCAGCGCAGGGCTTGTTCGTAGTCCTGCGGTGTGCCTTGGCCTTTGTTGTGCAAGTGACCGAGGTTGAACTGCGCTTCTGCAACGCCCTGATCAGCGGCCAGGCGGTACCAGCGCAGGGCTTGTTGGTAGTCCTGCGGTGTGCCTTGGCCGTCTTCATGCATGACCCCCAGTTCGAGCTGCGCATCTGCATCGCCCTGATCAGCGGCCAGGCGATACCAGCGCAGGGCTTGGCCGTAGTCCTGCGGTGTGCCCCGGCCGAAGTAGTGCATTTCGCCCAAAAAGTATTGGGCCTCCGCGTTCCCCTGTTCTGCGGCGAATTGGAATTGGGTTATCGCCGCCGTGTAGTCTTTTGCAAGGTAGGAAGCAAGGCCAGCTTTGAGACTGTCCGCCCAAGCGAACTGTGCCGTTGCGCTAAAACAGATCAAAGCGGCGATGTAGAGAGCTTTGCGCATGGTGTGTCTGCCTAAATCTGGAGCCCACATACAGCATGTGGCTCATACGCAGATGAGTCTATGCAGCCGCTCGGCGAAGATTGATAAATTTTGTTTCGCTCACTGTCACGCGAAGTAAGCGCAGAGAGAGAGCTACAACGCGCCGCCCTACTGCCCCCGCAGCACCGCCTTCAACTGCTCGCGCACATCGGCGCGGC
>CAZCSD010000021.1:0-37634 GCA_964501235.1 uncultured Polaromonas sp.
CGCAGCGTGGCCAGTCCCACCAGCAGGCCTGCGGCCCCGCTGGTGACCATGGCGCCCAGCCAGCCCAGGGCCACCGGCCAGCCCAGACCGCCAACGCGGCCCGCGACCTCGGGCGTGGTCAGCAAAGCCGAGGTGTAGGCGCCGATCGCAACGAAACCGGCCACGCCCACATTAAACAGTCCGGTGAAACCCCACTGCAGGTTCAGGCCCAGCACGATCACCGCGAACACGGTGGCAAACACCAGGAAGAAGCTTCCGTATGAGACGAGGTCGAGCAAGCCGGGCATGGGGGTCTAGTTTTTTTCGGGGAACAGCCCGGTGGGCCGCGCCAGCAGGATCAGGATCAGTACCACAAAGGACGCGGCAGCGCGGTATTCAGCGCCGATCCACATGACCGCCGCGCTTTCGGCCAAGCCCACGATCAGCCCGCCCAGCACCGCGCCCCACACCGAACCGATGCCGCCCAGAATGGCGGCGGCAAACAGGGGCAGCAGCAGGTCCTGGCCCAGGGTGGGCCGCAGCTGCACGGTCAAGCCCGCGAGCACGCCGGCCACTGCGGCCAGTACGCCCCCCAGGACCCAAGTGGCGCGCAGCACCCGCTCGGGGTCGATGCCACACACGCGCACCAGCTGCGGATTGAGCGAAGTGGCCCGCATGGCGCGCCCGAGCGTGCTGCGCGAGAGGAACAGGTGCACCGCCACCACGGTAGCCAATGTCAGGCCCAGCACGAAGATCTGGTCCGGCGTGATGCGCAGGCCGCCGTACACCGAGCGTGGCAGCACGGCAATGGCCATCTGCAGCGCTTCGGAGTAGTACTGTGGAATCCCGCCATAAAAGAAAAACAGCAGGTTACGCAGCGCCAGCGCCGCACCGAAGCTGGCAATCACCAGCGTGATCGCGCCCTGAGCGCGCAGTCGCCTGAACAGGAGCACGTCCACGGCCAGCGCCAAGCCCACAGTGCCCAGCACTGCGGCGGCCAGGCTCAGCAGCAGCGGCCAGCCGAAGGACAGCGGTCCGAAGGGACCGCCTCCCACCAGGGTCTGGAACCAGCCGAGAGCCGACAGCGCCAGGTAGGCGCCCCAGGCCAGCAGCTCGCCGTGACCGAAGTTGGAAAAGCGCAGGATGGAGAAGGTCAGCGTCAGCCCGATCGCGCCCAGCGACACGATGGAGCCCACCACCAGGCCATCGGCCAGCACTTGCAGCATCATGGCTGAGCCTCCACATGCCGTCCCAGGTACAGCTCGGCGATGCGCGCGTCGCGCGCGAGTTCGCGGGCGCCGGCCACCACCTTCTCGCAGCCCTCGACCAGCACCGCCGCACGGTCGGCGATCGCCAGCGCCGCCTTCACGTTCTGCTCGACCAGCACCACCGTGATGCCTTCGGCGGCGATGCCGCGCAGCACCTTGAACACTTCGGCGACCAGGCGCGGCGACAGGCCTGCCGAGGGTTCATCGAGCATGAGCACACGCGGCAGATGGATGAGCGCGCGCGCAATCGCCAGCATCTGTCGCTGCCCGCCAGAGAGCCGGCCCGCCAGCAGCTTGCGTTGACGTGCGAGGTCCGGAAACCGCCGGTACAGATGATCCAGACGTGATCGCGGCACGCCCTGCAGGGCAGCGGCCAGCTCCAGGTTCTCAGCGACGCTCAGATTGGTAAAGACGTTCTCGGTCTGCGGCACGAAGCCCAGGCCCAGGCCGGCCATGGCATGCGCTGGCTCGCGCGTGATGTCGCGTCCGGCCAGGCTCACGCGGCCTTCGCTGATCGGCACCAGACCGGCCACCGCCTTCACCAAAGTGGACTTGCCCGCGCCGTTGGGACCGAGGATGGCCAGGATCTCGCGTTCCCGCACATGCAGGCTGGCGCCGCGCACGATGGACAGGCCGGGCTCGTAGCCGGCCCATAGCGATTCGATGCGAAGCAGCGCATCCGCGCTCATGCGAGCTCCTCGCCGGCCTCGCCGCCCAGATAGGCCTCAACCACGCGCGCATCCCGCAGCACCTGCGCGGCGCTTCCCGAGACCAGCAACTGGCCCTGTGCCATGACCAGTACCGGATCGCACAGCGAGGCGACCAGGTCCATGTTGTGCTCGATGATTAAAAAGTTCACGCCCTGCCGGTGCAAGGTGGCGATACGCTCGACGATGGTGTCCAACAGCGCCGGGTTGACGCCCGCGCCCGGTTCATCGAGCAGCACCAGGGTGGGCTCGGAGACCATGGCGCGCGCCAGCTCCAGCAGCTTGCGCTGGCCGCCCGAGAGTACGCGCGCGGGCTCGTGTGCCAGCCGCGCCAGGCCCACGAAGTCCAGCCAGTGCAGGGCTCGTTCGCGCACCTGCGCCTCCTCGCGCGCCACCCGCCCGGGCGAGAGCCAGTTGCGCCAGAAGGCCTCGCCCGCCTGACCCTTGGGCGCCAGCATCACGTTTTCCAGCACGGACATGGCGGCAAAGGGCTTGGGGATCTGGAAAGTGCGGGCCAGTCCCGCATGAAACACCTGGTCGGGCCGCAGGCCGCTGATGGGGCACCCAGCCAGCGAAATGCGCCCCGAATCGGGCCGCAGCGCACCAGCGATCAGGTTGAACAGCGTAGTCTTGCCTGCGCCGTTTGGGCCGATCAGACCCGTGATGCGGCCCGACTCCAGGCTAAAGGAGACGCCGTCCACCGCGCGGTGGCCGCCAAAGCTCTTGACGACTTGATCCAGAATAAGCATCGTTGCGATTGTGACCAAGATTCAAGGAGGGCCTATGGCCGATGACGGATTCGAACTCTACGACCTTCGCGTGGAGGTGGTGGCCCCGCCCGGCGCACGCATTTACTGCAACGCCCGGGCGGGAGACTTTTTCGAGGTTCATGGCGAGATGCTGCACTTGCCGCCTGGGCAAGGATTTTCCCTTTATTCGCTCGCAGCCCTGCTGCCCTTGCTGCCGGCCAAGCAGCGTGTCAGCGATCCGAACGACTGGATGAGCACCGACGCCGAGGTCGCCTGCCCCGACCCGAATTGCCCCACCCGCTTTCGCATCACGCGCACCGGCAAGCGGCGCTTTCGCCACGCCGACACCACCGCCGTTCCTCTGTAAAAGACCCGCATGAAACCTCAACGCACCTGGCTGGCACCGGGCTACGAGATTCCACGCCTGATCCGTGGCGGCTGGCAACTGGCCGGTGACCATGGCGAGGTCGACGCAGAGCGTGCGATCGATGACATGGCGGCCTTCGTGCAAGCCGGCGTCGACGCCTTTGACTGCGCCGACATTTACACCGGCGTGGAGGACATCATCGGTCGCTACCGCGAGCGCGATCCATCGCTGCGGGTACACACCAAGTTTGTGCCCGACCTCGCCGAGCTGGCCCAGGTCGACGAGGCCTACGTACGCCGCATCAATGCCCGCTCGCGCCAGCGCCTGCGCTTGGCCGCGCCCGATCTGGTGCAGTTCCACTGGTGGGACTACGAGGTGCCCGGCATGACTGAGGTGGCGCGCCATCTGGTCACGCTGCAGCAGGAAGGATTGATCGGCCACCTGGGCGGCACCAATTTCGATGCGGTCCGCACCGAGCAGCTGCTGGAGGCGGGCGTTCCCCTGGTCAGCATGCAGGTGCAGTACTCCTTGCTCGACCGCCGGCCTGCGGGGGCGCTGTCGGCGCTGTGCGCCCGCAGCCCAGTGCGCCTGCTGTGCTATGGCACGCTGGCCGGCGGCCTGCTTACGGAGGCCTGGCTGGACGCGCCCGAGCCCGATGCTCTGACGAACCGCTCCCACATCAAGTACAAGCTGGTGATCGAAGACTTCGGGGGCTGGCAGGCCTTTCAAACGCTGCTCGGCCTGTTGCAGTCCATCGGCGACAAGCACGGTGTGGGCCTGTCGGCCGTGGCCACGCGCTGGGTACTGGACCAGCCGCACGTGGCCGCAGCCATCGTGGGCGCGCGCTATGCCGCGCATCTGCCGGGGCACTTGCAAGTATTTGACTTTGCGCTGGATGCCGAGGACCGGGCGGCCATCGAAAAGCTTATGTCAAAATGCCCAGGACCCCAGGGGGACACCTATGCTCTGGAGCGCGACCGCACAGGTCGGCACGGGCGCATCATGAAATACAACCTAAACAAGATCGAGTGATCCACAAGAGGAGTTCGCGCATGAAGACATCGGTTATCGCCCCGCTGGCCGCCCTGGCCGCTTCCTTGTTGGCCGGCGCGCCTGCCCAGGCTCAGGCCCCGTCCTGCAAACATACCGTGGGCATGGTGGTCTCGCTCACAGGACCGGCCGGCCGATTTGGCCAGGCCGCCTCCAAGTCGGTGGAAATGGCGTTTCGCGACCTCAACGCCGCATCCGGCGCCGCAGGCGTGGCCGGTTGCCAGTTGGCCGTGGAAGTGCGCGACGCGCAGAGCCAGGGCACGGTGGCGGTCGATCAGGCCCGCCAACTGGTGGACCTGCGCAAAACGCCCGCCATCATCGGCGGCATCATCTCCTCAGTGTCCATTCCGATGGTGACTTCGGTCACCGCGCCGGCCGGCGTGGTGCAAATCTCCCCGGCTTCGTCCTCGCCCACGCTTACTCGCATGGCCGCCGCGGGCGAGACCAAGGGCTGGTTTTTCCGCACCATCACCTCGGACGCGCTTCAGGGCACGGCTGCGGCCAAGCACGCCATGGACCAGGGCCTGCGTAACCTAGCCGTCATCCACGTGAATAACGACTTCGGCGTGAACATGCTGGCCGAGTTCCGTCGCACCTTCGAGGCGCTGGGCGGCAAGATCAGCAGCGTCACCCCCTACAACCAAAGCCAGGCCTCCTACGCGCCCGAGGTCACACGCGCGCTGCAGGGCGACCCGCCAGCGCTCTACCTCATTGGCTACCCGGGCGACGGCACCACCATTTTGCGCACCTGGATACAACAGGGCGGACCGCAGCGCTTCCTGCTCAACGACGGCATGAACTCGGCCGACCTGATCAAGGGCGTCGGCCCTCAGTTCCTCAACAACGCCTTCGGCACCTCATCGGGCACTTCGCGCACGCCGAGCACCGAATACTTCGGTGCCAACTACGCGGCCATGAGTGGCGGCTTCGATGCCAACGCCCCGGCCGCCGACCGCGCCTTCGATGCCGCCGCCATCATGGGTCTGGCCATTGCCAGAGCGGGCAAGTTCGAGGCCGCCGCCATCCGCGACGCGATCCGCGAAGTCACCAAGCCCGGCGGCGAAGTGGTACATGCCGGCCCGCAAGGCTTTGCCCGCGCGCTGCAACTAATCCGCGAGCGCAAGCCCGTGCGCTATGTGGGCGTGATCGGCGCAGTGGACTTTGACCGTAACGGTGACATCGTCGGCCCCTTCCGTCTCTGGCGCATCCAGAACGGCGAGGTCACCACGACCGGTCAGATGTCGGCCGAGGACGTGCAGGCCGTACAGGCCCGCCTACCGCGCTGAACGCGTGCAGGCCGCACCCCGGGGCGCGCCGGTCCTGGAAACCACCGAGCTCGCGCCCGGTCTGAGCATCCCGCGCGTCGTCACCGGCCTCTGGCAGGTGGCTGACATGGAGCGCGATGGCGTGGCGCTCGATCCGGCGCAGGCCGCGCAGGCCATGGGCGCCTATGTGGCCGACGGTTTCTTCGCCTTCGACATGGCCGATCATTACGGCTCGGCCGAGCTCATCGCGGGCCAGGCTATGGCGCAGGGCATGCCCTTGCGCGCTTTCACCAAATGGTGCCCGCAGCCCGGCCCCATGACGCCCGAAATTGTGCGCCAGGCCGTGCAGCGAGCGCGCGAGCGCATGCGCACCCCCACCATCGACCTGATGCAGTTGCACTGGTGGCATTTCGACCACCCGCAGTACATCGACGCCATGCGTGAGCTTCAAGTGCTGCACAAAGAAGGCTGGATCCGCCACTTGGGTCTGACCAACTTCGACACCGCCCACCTGCGCGTTTTGTTGGCCCAGGGGCTGCCCGTGGCGACCAATCAGGTCTGCTGCTCGCTACTGGACCGCCGCGCTCTGGGCGAGATGTCGCAGCTGTGTCTGGAGCGCGGCGTACGCCTGCTGGCCTACGGCACTCTGGGCGGCGGTTTCCTCTCCGAGCGCTGGCTGGGCGCCGCCGAGCCAGGCAGCGTGGGCGACTGGAGCAAGATGAAGTACCGCCGCTTCATCGACGCAGTGGGTGGCTGGCAGGCGCTGCAAGGCGTGCTGCAGGCGGCGCACCAGGTGGCCCGTCGGCACGGGGTGTCGATTGCCAATGTCGCCGCGCGCTGGGTGCTGGACCAGCCCGCCGTGGCGGCCGTCATCGTCGGCGCGCGTCTGGGCGAGTCCGAGCATCGGGCCGACAACGCCCGCCTGTTTTCCTTCAGGCTGGACGCCGCCGACCATGCGCTCTTGGACCAGGCCTTCGCGGCCACGCATGACCTGCCCGGCGATTGCGGCGACGAATACCGCCGCCCGCCCTTTCTCACCGCTTCAGGCGACCTCAGCCATCACCTGTCCGGCCTGCCGCAGGTCTGGCCGGCCCGCGCCGTGCCCGGCCATGCCGACCGCTGGCGCGTGGACAGCGGCAGCATGTGGGAACCTCTGGCCGGTTATGCCCGCGCCGTGCGCCACGGACGACGCGTGCTGGTCTCGGGCACCACGGCCACCCACGGCAGCAGCGAGGTGATCGCCCCCGACGACGCAGGCGCGCAGGCCACCTACGTGCTCGACAAGATCTCTGCCAGCCTGCGCGCCCTGGGCGCGCGTCTGGACGATGTGGTGCGCACCCGGGTGTACCTGGCCGATGTGCGGGACTGGGAGCCCGTGTCGCGGGCGCATGGGCGCTTCTTCGGTCAGACGCGGCCGGCCAACACCTTGCTGCAGATCGGCGCCCTGGTGGGCCGCGGCTACCGGGTGGAGATCGAGGCCGAGGCCGAGCTCCCCGAAGGCGCGCCGCCACCGCCGGACGTGCTCATCGAAAGTCAACCCGTCCAGGTGATGCGTCCATGAAACGGGAATGAACCGACATGGCAGCGGCCCGGCCAACAGATCGCTTCGGCAGCGCCGAGGCAAGCATGGACCAGTGACGGCCCTCATCAGCTGCGCTCGACCGCTTGCCTCCATTGGTCCATCAGACTTTGCGCCCAGTCGCGTGAGCGCTGCGGCTCGAAGACGCGGTCGATACCCAGGCGATCCTTGAGTTCGCCCGCTTGGCTGTAGAGCCCGACCTGCAGGCCGGCCAGCAGGGCCGCGCCGAGGGCGGTGGTCTCGATGGTCGATGGGCGCACCACCGGCAGGCCCAGCAGGTCGGCCTGGATCTGCATCAGCAGGTTGTTGGCGCAAGCGCCGCCGTCCACACGCAGCTCGGTGACCTGCCATTGCGGATGCGCGGCCAGGTCGAGCTGCATGGCCTGCAACAAGGCGCAGCTTTGCAGGGCGATGCTCTCCAGCGCGGCGCGGGCAATGTGGGCCAGGCCGCTGCCCCGGGTCAACCCCTGCAGGCTGCCTCGGGCCTGGGGCCGCCAGTAGGGCGCGCCCAGTCCGGTAAAGGCGGGCACCAGCACCACGCCCTGGCTGCTGTCGACCTGGCTGGCCAGGGCCTCGATGTCGGCGCTGCGCTCAAAAGCCTGCAGCTGATCACGCAACCACTGCACCACAGCGCCGCCGGTAAAGACGCTGCCCTCCAGCGCAAAGCCAGCTTGCGCGCCGACCTGGGCCGCCCGGGTGGTGATCAGGCCGTTTTGACTGGCCAGCGCCTGAGCGCCTGTGTGCATCAGCATGAAGCATCCGGTGCCATAAGTGTTCTTGACCTGACCTGCGCGCAAGCAGGCCTGACCGAACAGGGCCGCCTGCTGATCGCCGGCCACGCCCGTGATCGGTATCTCATGGTCAAGCCAGCGTGGCGCGACGGCGCCGAAATCGGCGCTCGAAGGCAGCACCTGCGGCAATAGGCTGGCAGGAATATTCAGGGCTGCCAACAGATCGGCATCCCAGCTCTGGGTGTGGATGTTCCACAGCAGCGTGCGCGAGGCATTGCTGACATCGGTCAGGTGCGAGCGGCCCTGGGTTAGCTGCCAGATCAGCCAGCTGTCCACGGTACCGAAGGCCAGTTCGCCGGCCTCGGCCCGCTTCTGCGCGCCCGGTACATGGTCGAGCAGCCAGCGCAGCTTGGTAGCCGAGAAGTAGGCGTCGATGCGCAGGCCGGTACGCTGCTCGACCTCCGGCTCGAGTCCCTGGGCCCGCATCTGCTCGCACAGCTCAAGCGTGCGCCGGTCTTGCCAGACGATGGCGTTGTAGATGGGCTGACCACTGCGGCGGTCCCATACCAGTGTGGTTTCGCGCTGGTTGGTGATGCCCAAGGCCGCGATATCCCTCGCCTGCAGGCCAGCGCGCTCAAGGGCCTGCCCTACGGTTTGCCATTGACTGCCCCACAGGGCCATGGGGTCATGCTCGACCCAGCCGGGCTGCGGGAAGATTTGCGCAAATTCCTGCTGCGCCATGGCCACCATGCGGCCAGAGGGTTCGAACACAATGGTCCGTGAACTGGAGGTGCCCTGATCGAGGGCCAGCAAATAACTCATGACTGACTTTCGCGTTGATTGTGGCGCGCGGCGGTTCGGTCAGGGACGCGCTGGTCTATCAACCTGTCGCCGCCCCATAATCACGCTTTTTTATCCGTATGACCGCCACCGTGTCCTCCACTATAGATCGCCCGCAGCGTCCCGTCTTGGCCAGCCTGGCCCCCCTTTGGGATGTGCTGGTGGTCGGTGGTGGTGCCACCGGTCTGGGCGTGGCGCTTGAAGCACAGCTGCGCGGGTTGCGGGTGCTGCTGGTCGAGGCTCGGGACTTCGCCGCCGGCAGCTCATCGAGATCAACCAAGCTCTTGCACGGTGGTGTGCGCTATCTGGCCCAAGGGCACTGGGCTCTGGTCCGTCAGGCCCTACGCGAGCGATCGACCGTGCTGTCACTGGCGCCGCATCTGGCCCAGCCTCTGAGCTTCTGCGTGCCGCTGTCCGGGCCATGGATGTTTGCGCGCATGACCGTGGGCCTGGGGCTTTACCAGGCGATGTCGGGGCGGCATCGACTCGGTCCGCTGGCGCGGCTGGGTGCCGCTGAAATGGCCCGCTGCTGGCCCAGTTCGGCATCCGTCCCTAAGGCTGGCCTGCAGTACTGGGACGGCCAGTTTGAAGACGCCCGGCTGGCCTTGGCCTTGGCCCGCAGCGCACAGGTGCAAGGCGCCACCGTGCGCAACCACACCCGTCTTCGTGCCCTGCGGCCCGAGCAGGATCTGTGGCGGGCCCAGCTCCACGACGAGCTGACGGGCCAGTCCGTGTCGGTGCGGGCGCGTTGCGTGGTCCAGGCCACCGGCGTGTGGATCGATCAGCTGCGCGAGCTTTGTGCAGGCAGTGAGGTGACCACCGCGACCGCAGAGGCCGAGCCTTGGGTGACGGTCAGCCAGGGGGTGCACCTGGTGGTGCCGCAGTCCCGGGTGCCTCTGCAGCAGGCGCTGCTGGTGCCGCGCGCCGAAGATGGCCGGGTGTTCTTTGCCATACCCTGGCTCGGGTCAGTGGTGCTGGGTACCACCGATACGCCGCGCGAGGATGCGCCCTTGGAGCCGCGGGCCTTCGAGCACGAGATCAGTGACCTCCTTGCGCAGGCGCAGCAAGCGCTGGGGGTGCGGCTGCAGCGCGAGGACATCCGCAGTGTGTGGGTGGGGCTGCGACCCTTGGTGCGCGATGCAGATCACAGCCGTGAGTCGGCGCGCATCGGACGCGAGCACCGCATATGGCGCCATGCCCCAGGCCTGCATGCTGTCACCGGTGGCAAATGGACCACTTATCGGCAGATGGGACAGGAGGTGGTCGATCAGCTGTGCGCCGAGGGTCGGGTCAGCGCGGTGCGCGCCTCGACCAGCGCCAGCCACCGTCTGATCGGAGCGCCGGCCGACGGCGCCCCGGCGGTGTCGCTCATGCAGGCGCCGGGCCTGCATCTATGGGGTGACTTGGCCGAAGAGGTGCAGGCCTTGCCAGGACGCGATCGTCGGCTCGGCCTCGGGCTGACCGAGGCCATGGTCCGTTACAGCGCCCGCCATGAATGGGCGGTGAGTACCGAAGATATGCTGGCGCGGCGCTGGCGAGCCCTGTTCCTTGACGTGGCTCAGGCCCGCGCTATGGCACCGGCCGTGGCGCAGCTGCTTTGGGAAGAGAACCGCATCGATCCGCGGCTAGATGATTTCCTGGCCTTGTGTGATCAATATGAGCCCCCGGCCCGGTGGTGAGCCCGGTCGCCAGTGCCTGCTGACCGCACGCTGAGCAGCGCCTGCGCCAGTTCAGCAAAACCGGCGCCCCGCTCATGGCGGCACACATAGGTGGGGGCGTGCTGCAGCCGCGGCAGAAAATCGGCCACATTGGCTACGCCCACGCTGTGGTGCATCTGCCGGAACATCACTTCATCATTGCTGGAATCGCCCACATAGACCCAATGCGCCAGCTCATCGGTCAGGCTGCGGCCCAGCCAGGCCTGTACGGCCCAGCGGGCGCCGACCCATTTGTCGTGATCGCCCAGCCAGGCGTTGATGTGGATGCTGCTGACCGTCACCCGCAGGCCACGGGCCTGCAACAGCTGACAGACCTGCTCGATCTGCTGGCCATCGAGCCGCTCGAACTCGCTGTGGTCGATGGCAATATCCGTCTCGCGCCCGCTGCTGTCGCGGGCCCGGCGGGCAGCCGGCACTGCGTCCTCGACGGCCTGCAGGGCCGCTTGCAGTCGTCGATAGTTGTCCTGCCGCACAGCCTGGCTTTCACGGTAGAGCCGCTGCACCTGCCCATCGGAACCCCGCGACAAAGCGACCGCGCCGTTTTCCGCCACGATGCCGCGTACCGGCCAGGGCGGCAGGCCGTGATCGCCCTTGAGCCAAGGCAGACTCCAGCCCACCGGACGCCCGGTGACGGCCAGCACCGGCAGACCGGCCTGCGCCAGCGCCTGCAAGGCAGCCAGCGCCTGCGGTTCAAGTTGGCCGCCGCGCGTCAGGGTGTCATCGATGTCTGTGATCACGCCGCCGATAGCAGCCCTTTGCTCAGCCGGCCACTGAGACAGTGGCAAAGGCGGGCTCATGGACGCAGGCCCGGACCTGCAGGCTCGGTCGGCGCGAACAGATCGATACGGTCGGTGATGATGCCGTCGACGCCCAGATGCTGCAGTCTCTGCACCTGTTCGGCTTCATTGACGGTGTAGCTCAGACAGCGCAGGCCGGCGCCTTGTACCGCAGCCAGGCTGTCTGCATCAAGCAGGGGGTAGTGAGCCACGATGGCGCAGCATTGCAGCGCGGTGGCCGCTTGCAGCCAGCCGTCCCACCAGCTCTCCAGCAGCAAGGCGCGCGGCATCTGCGGCGCGCTCTCTAAGGCGCCCGCCAGCGACTCGGTCTGGAAGGAGCTCAGCAGCGGCGGTACCGGATGGCCGGCCCACAGCCGCTCGGCCTGTGCCGCCACACTCTGCCCGGTCCTGCGCTCGCTACCGGGGCTGGGCTTGATTTCGATGTTCAGGGCATGGCCGCTGCGAAGGCAGAAGCGGGCCAGAGCCTCCAGGGTGCACAGCGGTTCACCCGCATATTGCCGGCTGTGCCATCCGCCCGCATCGAGCCGGGACAGGTCGGCCCAACTGAGCTGGCCGGCCTGGCCTTGAGCGTTGGTGGTGCGCTCCAGGGTCGCGTCGTGCAGCAGGAACACCACGCCGTCGGCGCTTAGCTTGGCATCGCATTCGAACATCCGGTAGCCGTGGGCGGCGCCCCGTCTGAAAGCGGCCAAAGTGTTTTCCGGGGCCAGCTTGCCGGCACCCCGGTGGGCCACCCAGGAGGGATAGGGCCAGGCCTGGCCCTTCATGGTGCGATGCGCTCGCCGCTGGCGGCATTGAAGCGGTGCAGTCGATCGGCCCGCGGCAGCGCCCGGAAGGTCTGGCCGGCCTGGGGCGCAGCGATGGCCGCATCCAGGCGCAGCGTCAGGGTTTCCTCGCCCAGCCGGGCATGGACCAGGCGCTCGGCACCGAGCAGCTCAATGGTCTGCGCCTGCAAGCTCCAACCATCGCCCTGGCTCAGATCGATGTGCTCTGGCCGTATGCCCAGGATCTCCCCGGGGGTCACGCCCGGGGCTGAACGCAGCAGGTTCATCGGCGGCGAACCGATGAAGCTGGCGACGAAGGTGGTGGCTGGCTGGCTGTAGACCTGCTCGGGCGTATCGAACTGCTCGATGCGGCCCTGATTCATGACGATCATGCGCTGGGCCAGAGTCATGGCCTCGACCTGATCATGGGTGACAAACAGGCTGGTGGTGCCCAGCTCGGCGTGCAGCTTCTGGATTTCCAGCCGGGTCTGGGCTCGCAGCTTGGCGTCGAGGTTGGACAGCGGCTCATCGAACAGGAAGACCTGGGGCTGGCGTACGATGGCCCGACCCATGGCCACGCGCTGGCGCTGTCCGCCCGAGAGCTGACGCGGCTTGCGCTGCAGCAGCTCCTTGAGCTCCAAAATGGCAGCGGCCTTGGCCACCCGCTCCTCGATCTGTGCCCGAGGCAGCTTCTGAATCTTCAGCCCGTAAGCCATGTTCTCGAACACGCTCATGTGCGGATAAAGCGCATAGTTCTGGAACACCATGGCGATGTCCCGCTCGGCCGGCTCCAGCGCATTGACCACCCGCGGGCCAATCAAAACCTCACCACCACTGATTTCCTCCAGGCCGGCGACCATGCGCAGCAAGGTCGACTTGCCGCAGCCCGATGGGCCGACGATCACCACGAATTGACCGTCTTCCACATGCGCGTTCACGCCATGGATGACCTGCAGCCATTGCCGGCCCTGCGGATATTGCTTGGTGATATTGCGTAGCGTCAGCGATGCCATGATTTACTTTTCTGTATCGACCAGGCCCTTAACGAACCATTTCTGCATGAGGATCACCACCAGCGCCGGTGGCAGCATGGCCAGCATCGCGGTGGCCATGACCACATTCCACTCCGTATAGGACTCGCCGGCAATCATGCGCTTGATACCCAGCACCACCGGGTACTTGCTTTCGTCGGTGGTCACCAGCAAGGGCCAGAGGTATTGGTTCCAGCCATAAATGAACTGGATCACAAAGAGTGCGGCGATCGAGGTGGCCGACATGGGTAGCAGCACATCCTTGAAAAAGCGCATTGGACCGGCGCCATCCACCCGCGCCGCTTCGACCAGCTCATCTGGAACCGTGAGGAAGAATTGACGGAACAAGAAGGTGGCGGTAGCCGAGGCGATCAGGGGCACGGTCAGGCCGGCATAGCTGTTGAGCATGCCCAGATCGGAGACCACCTCATAGGTGGGGCTGATGCGCACTTCCACGGGCAGCATCAGCGTCACGAAAATCATCCAGAACACCAGTTGGCGCAGCGGAAAACGGAAATAGACGATGGCAAAAGCCGACAACAGCGAAATGACAATTTTGCCGATGGCGATGATCAGCGCGCTGATCAGGCTGACCAGCATCATCGGCCCGGCAGCAGGCATCTTGCTGCCCGAGCTGCTTTCACCACCAAACAGGGCCGCTTGATAAGTTTCCAGGGCATGGCTGCCGGGCAGCAGCGACAGCGGCCGGCTGGTGGCGATATCCTGCGCCGACTGGGTAGAGGCCACCAGCGTCAGGTAGACCGGGAAAGCCACCACCGCCACGCCCACCAGCAAAATGGCATGGGCCAGCAGGTCAAGGAGCGGGCGCCGTTCGATCATGGTCAATCCAAGAAAAATCAGTATTGCACCCGGCGCTCGATGTAACGGAACTGCACCAGAGTCAGTGCGATCACGATGGTCATCAATATCACCGATTGGGCTGCAGATCCACCCATATCCAAGGCCTTGAAACCGTCGTAGTAGACCTTGTAGACGAGGATGGCGGTGGCCTTGCCGGGCCCACCCTGGGTGGTGGCATCAATGATGGCGAAGGTGTCAAAGAAGGCATACACCACATTAATGACCAGCAGGAAAAAGGTGGTCGGCGACAGCAGAGGAAAAACGATGGTGCGAAACCGGTGCCAAGGAGAGGCACCGTCGATGGCGGCGGCCTCCAGCAGCGACTTGGGGATGGACTGCAGTCCGGCCAGGAAGAACAGGAAGTTATAGGAAATCTGCTTCCAGACCGCAGCCATCACGATCAGCGCCATGGCATGCTGGCCGTTGAGCATGTGGTTCCAGTCCAGCCCCAGGGCCTGCAGCAGGTGGCTGACCACGCCCATGGGCGCGGCAAACATGAACAGCCACAGTACCCCGGCTACCGCCGGCGCCACCGCATACGGCCAGATCAGCAAGGTCTTGTACAGGCCTGCTCCCTTGACCACACGATCGGCCATCACAGCCAGAAGCAAGGCCAGGGTCAGGCCACAGACAGCCACCAACAGAGAGAAGAGCGCCGTGGTCTGGAAGGATTCGAGGTAGGTGGAATCGGCAAAAAGCCGCTCGAAGTTCTCCAGTCCGACGAATTCGGTGGCCGTGCCGAAAGCGTCTTGCTGCAGCACGCTTTGATAGAGCGCCTGACCCGCTGGCCAGAAGAAAAACACCAGCACGATGGCCAGCTGTGGCGCTATCAGAGCCCAAGGCAGCCAGCGGGAATGAAAGCGAACACGTTTTTCCATGAAAAGATCAAGGCAGTCGGCCCGAGGCCTTTAAAGACAGAGCTACGGCCCGATCGCCTGGTCACGGGTTGGGGCGCTTCCGCCCCCCGGTTTTTAGTTGCGTCCCTGGTTGGCCTTCTGGAAGCGCTCAAGCTGCTCATTGCCGCGCTTGACGGCCGCGTCAAGGGCTTCCTTGGCCGTCTTCTTGCCCGACCACACCTGCTCGAGCTCCTCATCGTTGATGGTGCGGATCTGCACAAAGTTGCCCAACCGAATGCCGCGTGACTTGTCGGTAGTCTTGCGGATCATCTGCTCGACCGAGACGTCGGTGCCGGGGTTCTGCTTGTAAAAGCCTGACTTTTCGGTCATTTCATAAGACGCTTTGGTCAGCGGTAGATAGCCCGTGCGCTGGTGACTCTTGGCCGCCTCTTCCGCCTTGGACAGATGGGCAAAGAAGCGAGCCACGCCCTTGTAATCGGCGTCCTTCTTGCCGGACATCACCCACAGGCTGGCGCCACCGATCACGGTGTTTTGCGGCGCGCCGGGGACGTCAGGATAGTAGGGCAGCGCAGAAATGCCGGAGGCGAACTTGGCGTTGCGCTTGATGTTGCCGTACAGGGCCGACGAGCCAGTGGTCATGGCGCATTCGCCGGAGACGAAGGTGGCGTCGGCCGCATTGCCCCGCCCCTTGTAGACGAACAGGCCTTGCTTGGCCATATTGCCCAGGTTTTCGATGTGGCGCACATGCAGGGGGCCGTTGAAGGTCAACCGGGCATCCATGCCGCGCATGCCATTTCCCTTGGTGGCAAATTCAGTGTTGTGCCAGGCGGCAAAACTCTCGAGCTGCGTCCAGCTGACCCAGCTGGTGGTGAAGGGGCATTTGTGGCCGGAGGCCTTGAGCTTGGCCGCAGCCAGCGCGACCTCAGGCCACGTCTTTGGCGGCGTGTTGGGATCAATACCGGCGGCCTTGAATGCGTCCTTGTTGTAATGAAAGACAGTGGTCGAGCTGTTGAAGGGGAAGCTCAGCATCTGCCCGTTGGGCGCGGTGTAATAGCCCGCCACCGCTGGCACATAGGCCTCGGGGTCAAAGTTCACACCGGCCTTTTTCATGACCTCACCCACCGGCACGATGGCCCCTTTGCTGGCCATCATGGTGGCGGTGCCCACCTCAAACACCTGCAAGACATGGGGGGCGTTGCCAGCGCGGAAGGCAGCAATGGCCGCAGTCATGGACTCGTCATAGCTACCCTTGAAGGTGGGTACGACCTTGTATTCGCTTTGGCTCTTGTTGAAGTCGGCTGCCAGATCGTTGATCCACTCACCCAAGGCCCCCGGCATGGAGTGCCACCACTGGATTTCGGTTTGTGCCTTCGCCGGCAAGCCAAGCAAACTGCCCAAGGCCAGGGTGAAGAACAGAGTAAAGAGACGCGATTGATGCGGCATGAAAGCTCCTTGAGATCATTAACCCATGGACCAGCATAGTCCTGCTCAGTGACAGCACGATTACACCCGAGCGAAAAATCTGCCGCATCGGGGGTTTCCACGAGTCAAGTCTCGAGCTTACCAGCGGTGCTCGACCCAACCTTAGCGAGAATGTCAACTTGACCTATTGACCTGCCCTTTGTGCTGCTGCGCGCCCTGCGCAACCGGTAAACCCGCTGGGTTTTTAAAAAAGCCCGTAGAGCGCGGCTCGGTGAACGCCTCCGTGTTCAGGTCAGTACCGGTAGGTTCGGCCGCTTGCCAGCGCGTTCCTCAGGGCCACTTCGGCCCAAGTTCCTCGGCCTCCTCGGGCAAGGATTTCTTCATGTTGGCCTCGGGCAGCGGAGAGGTCACCCGATTCCACGAAACCCTGACCCATATAGGAACGGGCCAGAAGGTTGTTCGGGTTTTTTTCAATGGCCGATCGGTAGTAGCTAAGCGCCTGATCGAGTCGCCCGGTTTTTCGCATCAGGAACCCACGGTAGGTCAGCACGCGATCGTCAAGTGGATCCGTCATGGCGTCCAGCACCATCGAGGCGGCCGCGTATCGCTCGGCATAGGCCAGTTCACGGACCGCTTGATAGCGGTCCGTGTCATCCAGGGCACTTGTCTTGGCCGGGACACACTTACCGGTCTTCTTGTCGTGAATTTGCCCATCGGGGCAGCGCGGGGTCGGTGTCGGCGCAGGGGGAGTGGTTACATCATCGCCGGCAGCAAAGGCCAGGGGGGGTGCGATGACAAACAGCGCGCTTGCAAGCAAACGCCTCCAAACAAAAAGCGTACGAGACCGCATGCGACAAACTCCTTTATCTGCAATCTTCTACTCGGACGGCGCTTGCCTCAAAGACGCGGTGGCACTGAGGTCACCGCGCTGGAGGAAACCGGTCCGGCCGATGGCTATTGCCCGGCTGAACTTTCAGCGCGGCGCGATCCTGCTGGCCAAGGGCCGCGGGGTGTAATCGGGACGGAACAAACATTCCTGTGATGCTGCCGCCCGCTGCGCCCTGCAGCGTTCAGCGATGGAATCGGGCGTGGGTTTCTCGCCCGCCTGCACCCAGCGCAACAGCGCCTCGAAAAGCGGCGGGTACATGGCGTCGCCCCAGTAGCTGTGATCACTTGAGTGGACATAGACCTGCACCAGCCGGGATCCGTTGCCCGCAGCCACCATACGCTGGCCCAGCGTGTCCTGTCCTTCGACAAAAACTGTGGAGTCCCCGATGCCGTGCGCCGAGATGACCGGGACCGCAAACCGGCCCTTGTGATCCACATCGGCGGCAAAACGGGCCACCGCCTGCGGATCGGCCCGGAAACGGGGAACACCGGCATTTAACGCGACATCGTCTGTCGAGCCACTGTAACGCACGCCGTCATTGCCCAGAGGACTGACCCCCCCATTTTTTTGCACCACATCCTGCAGCGCAAAAGTGCCCCAGGTCAGATGCCCGACCACCGAGCTTTCAGGAATCTTCACGACATCCACGATGGTCTTGAGTTTGCGGACCTGCTCGGCCGTGCGCTGTGCGGCAGGCCGGCGGATGCCCAGGCATTCGTCGGCCCGCGAGAGTAGGTCGGCAGGGGTCATCTGGCTGTCAACCGGCAGCCCGAGGGGCAAGGGGTATTGGGGCTCGTTCGGCCTGGGATGGTTGTTGCACAGGTACTGGTAGATCGCCCGCAAATCCAGTCGGAAATCGTAGGTTGTCGGCCCGGCCACCACCCCGCTGGTTAGCAAAATGCCTTCCCAAGACTTCGGGTACAGCTCGGCAGCGCGGGTGGCCACCATGGCGCCCCAGGACTGACCGTGCAAGAGTGTGCGGCCAGGCTTGGCCACATGATCGATAAAAATGCGGCGTACGCGCTCGGTGTCCTCGGCCGCAGTGGTCACCGCAAAGCCCCCTTGCCGGAAAACCGAGCCCGCCCAGGCATGCCCCTGGGTCAGGGTGATGGCCCAGCGTTTGATATCTTCATCGGCCCGACTCATCTTGGGCTCGCCCAAAGCCGGGCCGCCGTGGGCATGGACCACCAGCACGCCCGTCCACGGGGACGGCACTGCAATCAGGTAGTGGGATCCTGCCGAGTCCTGGCCACGCAGACACCGAACGTTCGGGGGCACGCCCTGCGGACACACGGCAGCCACGGGGGCCGCCTCCTTGGGCACGCTGGCACACCCTGGGAGCAGGCCCAGCGCCAGCGCTGTCATCAGCGCCGCGCAACAAGGTGATCCCGATGGGTTGGTCTTACTCGTCATGCCGGCTCCTGAATAACTTTTCATGGCGCGCCCCACAAAAGGTACGAAGGCCTCCATGATACGAGCCGCCAGGCACCGCACGGGGGTCAAGCGCCCGGCACTACCGGGCACACACGAAGCGCAGCTCCGTGCTGGCAACCGTGCCCGGCGCAATGAATTCCCAAGCGCCGCCCTGCAGGTTGGAGCCCACCAGTTCGCCCGTCACCATAGGCCCTCGAAAGGAGGTGGTCTGAATAACGCGGCCACGCTCAAGCCGACAATCGACTTCCCGGAACATGCGGGTGGACCTGGCGCCCGAACTCAAAGGGGTCTTGAAATTGAGCACGGTCCAAAATCGCCGCTCGTCGCCCTGGCGTCTGATGGTGCTCACATCCACATAGAACTCATCCCCCACCGAAGAGCTTGTCACCAAAGTCCAGTTGCTGGCCCCAGACTGTCCGCCCGATTGCCCCGCAGACGGCGCGGGCGAGCGCCGTCCTTCGCCACTGAAAGTCAACTCGGCCAAGGCACAAAAATCCTGCTGGCGTTTTTCTTCGTGACTTCCCGACTTGTATTCAACCCGAACGTCAAAAACACATCCTTGCGCGGCCGAGGGCTCCAGCGCAAAGCGATCGCCGTTGAGGACGACGCGTTCGCCCAGAACATCCGTTCCCCAAGTGTTGGAGTGGGTCGCCGAAACAAAGACCCGGAAAATCGATTCCCCAGCGCGATTAATCAACCACAGGGCCGTATTGCGGGCCGCCTCAGGCGGCGCTGTGCCAGCCCGGGGACTCTCCCGCCCCGCGGCTGCCTGAGCGCCCGAGCACTCCACCCGATGGGTAAAGCTGCGCAGAATGTGTGCCAATTGGGGGGTGTCAAGCGCAGTACCGCGTTCGACTGACCGGCTGGCAACGGCGTTTTTCCTCAGAAACTCACTCAAGGTCTGGGCCGATACCGCAAAGTTGACGTTTTGCGGAATGTCCCCGGTCGCTCGCGACACCGCTGCGGCATTGAGCTTGGCCACCACCACGCCGATGACCCCGCCTGAGGCGTCAACCACGGCCCCGCCGCTGTTTCCGGGTTGAACGGGCGTGGTGATCTGGATCTGATGAGCCGACTCGCGCATCCCCCGGAGGCTGCTGACCACCCCGTTAGTAAAGTTTCCGCCCTCGCTGAGCAAGCCTGCCAGAGGAAATCCGAAGGCATAGGCCGCCTCACCCAGCTGAACGCTGCCTGCGCGGCGTATGGCGGCGACCGGGCCCGACAGCCCGGTCACGCGCACCAGCGCCAGGTCCACCAAATCATCCTCATCGACCACGCGGGCTGGCCTTCGCCCATCTGGGGAGACAATCTCCAGACGCTCACAGTCGGCCACCACATGCTGGTTGGTGATCAAAAGCCCTGGAGCCACCAGAAAGCCCGTGCCCGTTGACGGGGCGGATTCGGCACCGCGCTGGCTTTGGGCTTCAAGCCGTTTTCGCCTCTCCGCTTCCAACTGCGCCTCCAACTGTTGGCGCCTGGCCCGCTCTGACGCAGCCTCGGCAGCCAGCCTGTCGCGCTCGGCCTTGCCCGCATCGGGCGGGTTCACGAGGGCTGCCGATGGAGGCAGGGCAAACGGAAAGCGCCTCGTATCGAGCGCCAGAGACTGAGTGAGCTGGCCATCGGACCATTGCCCCGAGCGACTGATCGCGCCGCCGGCTCCGTATTCGATCCCCTGGCCGTGGCGCTTGCCCTCCCGAAACTCCCCAACATAGCGCTCACCACCGGGATAGACATAGACTCCGCGGCCGTGTCTTTGCCCATCGCGGAACTCGCCCACATACCTGTCGCCGCTCGGATACAAGTAGAGGCCCTGGCCGTTTCTCTGACCGTCACGGAACTCGCCGACGTACCTGCCGCCGCTTGAAAAGCTGACCGAACCTTGCCCATGGGGCTTGTCGTTCTGGAACTCGCCCTCGTATCGCCCGCTGGCGAACAAAAGCGACCCCGAGCAGTTGTGCTTGACACCTGTAGGCGGGCAAGGCGGCAGAGAGGACTGCCCGAAGGCTGTCAGCGGCAGCAGTAGAGGAAGGAGGGCACGGACGAGTATCTGCACCGCCCAAGTTTACAGATGGGCGCCCCCAAATGACAAAAATCGTTGCTGGGGATTCCGGCTGACCGCTCAATCCCCACAGATCAGCAGCCTCCGCACGGATCCCACCCCGCACGGATCCCATTTGTTGGCACGCGGACTGCTTGAAAAACCAAGCGCTTTGGTCGGAAGGCTGCCTTGTTGTTGACCGGCCCCGTCCCGGGGTCTACATTGACCCTGTTTTTTTGTGAACCGCGTGAACACCCTTTAACCGGCGACTTGCCCATTTCGAACCCAGGCCCCCCATGAAACACTTCAGCACTGCAGCGAGCAGCTGGCTTTTTTCGCTTACCCTTCTGATTCCCGCAGTGAGCCAGGCCAACAACACCATTTTTGAATTGGTCAATCGCTCGGCGGAGTCCATTTTTACGGTGAACATCTCCCCGACCGACGCCTCGGGGTGGGGGCCTGATTTGCTTGGCAAAGAGGTCATCATGCCGGGCAGCAAGAAGATTTTTAACCCTGGCGCCGCCAACGGTTGTATCTTTGATGTCCGGGTGGTCTACAAGAGCGAGCGCGAGGAAGAGCGTCGCTCGGTCAACCTGTGCGAAACGGAACAGCTGGCCTTCAATGGCAGCGGAGCCGCCAACGCCTCGCGACCCTCAGGCGGAGGCGGCGCGGCTCCAAGCCAAGGGGCGTTCTATGACGGAAGCCAACCCTTGCGTTGCGGCTCCACCGTGAACTGTCGCAGCCAGGCAGAGACCGTGCAAAGAATGCAGACCCGCTGGGTCGCATTTTCTCGCAGCACCCACTATGGCTCGACCTGCCTGGAGGCCATCGGGCGCATGAGGTCCATGCATCCAGCGGCCTACGGAGACGGCAATCCAGGCTGGGTACAGCCACAGCTGGACGTTTGCAACCTGAGGTAGGTTACGCCAGCGGGAACTCAGACAAACCGAACCCGCATCCTGCCCAGCGCGCCGAAGTCAGCCTCTACCGACTGTCCCGGCTGGACCGGGATGGGTGTGACGCAAGCGCCAGTGGTCAGGAACTGACCGGCTTCGATGCCTTGCCCGGCACGGCTCATTTCGTTGACAAACCAGCGCAGGGCCTCGACGGGGTCACCGAGCACTGCGCTACCCATACCCTCGAGGACACGTCCGTCGCTGACCCGGGCCTGCACCTTCAAACGGGCCAGCCCGTCCAGAACAGAGCCGGGCTTGCGCGGCGCGCCCAAGACCATGTCTCGGCAGCAGGCACCATCGGCAATAAGCTGCGCCTCTCCCGCACGCTCGAACTGCAAAAAACGCGAATCAGGCACCTCGATGCCCGGTCTGATCCCCGAGACCTGGGCCACCACCTCCTCGCGTGCCCAGGGCTGCTGACGGGGATGCAAAGTTCGGCCAAAGGTGAATACCACTTCGCACTCGGCCACACGCATACGATTGCCGGCCAGGGACACCGTTGCATCTCCGACACGCACCCGGCTGGCAAACACAGGTCCAGCCAAGGGGCCGCTCACCCCGATATGACTTTGGCCGGCGAGGCTGGTGGCAGCGATCTTCCAGCCCCCCACCCTGCCAGCCATCGCAGGCCAGTGCCTCTGCACCGCATAACCCTGAGCGCGGGTA
The DNA here is from genome assembly GCA_964501235.1 of uncultured Polaromonas sp. GTDB lineage: Bacteria > Pseudomonadota > Gammaproteobacteria > Burkholderiales > Burkholderiaceae_C > Polaromonas. The sequence continues at coordinate 21,966 of CAZCSD010000021.1, forward strand.
ACGGGGCGACAGTCCTCGGGCAAGTCTTGCAGGTGTTGCCCGAGCAGCCAGTGTCGGGCCAGATGACGGGCAGATCGAGCAGGATTCATGATGACAGTCCCCCTGAACACCGGCGATGGCATCCCAGACCCTTTCCGGGGTTTCTCGCAGGCAAGCGTATTCGACTATAGCGCTCCTCGCCGCGAAGGCTCCCGCACCGTCGCGTACTCACTCCCGCTGGGCCGCCTCTCGGACCTGCACCATGCGACTGGCCAGCACCTTGTCGATGCGGCGGCCGTCGAGATCGACCACCTCGAAACGCCAACCAGCGCAGCTGATGTGCTCTCCCGTTTGCAGGAGCCGGCCGGCAACAGCCAGGAGCAACCCGGCCAGGGTGTTGTAGCGCCCTTTGTCCTCCAGGGGCAAGGTCTCTATGGCGAGCTGGGCCTTGAGCTCCGAGGCCGGCATGGCCCCGTCGAGCAACCATGAGCCGTCACTGCGTTGCACCGCCCAGGCATCGACCTGGGTCTCGGGCTTGAGCTCGCCGGTAATGGCCTCCAGCAGATCCAGCGGCGTCAGCATGCCCTGCAACACGCCGTACTCATCGACCACCATCAGGATGCGTGAGGACTGGGCCCTAAAGCGTTCTAACAGCTCCATGCCGGTTAGGGTCTCGGGCACGAAGACGGCCGGCAGCAGACAGGCCTCGATACGTTCATCGCGACCGAGTTGTCCGAGCTCGAGCAAGCTGGCGATCTTGACCACGCCCACCACATCGTCAAGACTGCCCCGGCACACCGGGTACCACGAATGCCCCGTCCCGGCGGCCTTCTCGATCGCCTGGGCCACGGTGTCGCTGACATCGAGCCATTCGATTTCGGAGCGCGGCCGCATGATGGAGGTCAGGGCACGCTCGTCCAGAAGAAATACATTGCGCACCATCTGGTGCTCCTGCTTTTCGATCACCCCCGCACTCAGACCCTCCTCCAGGCTGGCGACGATTTCCTCTTCGGTCACCGCGCGCTGGGCCGAGGTGTCGACCTGCATCAGCCGCAACACCGACTGCGTGCTGAAGGACAGCAGGCGCACGAAAGGCCGGGTGGCCGAGGCCATCCACAGCATGGGTCTGGCGGTCAGGCGCGCCACCGTCTCGGGGTAGAGCTGGCCGATACGCTTGGGCACCAATTCGCCAAAAACAATGGTGACGTAGGTGATCACCGTCACCACCAGCGCAGTGGCTGTGATGTTGGCGGCCGTCAGCGGCATGCCCAGCGACTGCAACCACACAGACAAGCCGGCTGCAAAGGCAGCCTCACCGACGATGCCATTGAGCATGCCGATCGAGGTGATGCCTACCTGCACCGTCGAGAGAAACTGCGTCGGCCGGTCCATGAGGTCCAGGGCGGCTCGCGCGCCACCATCGCCCTCCTCGGCCGCTGCGCTGAGCCGGGCCTTGCGGCTGGCAGCCATGGCCATCTCGGACATGGCAAAAGCCCCGTTAAGCAAGGTGAGCAGGACGATCAGCAGAACTTCCATGAGGTCTTGGAGACAATGCGGAAGATGGCACTGTACTTGATCGGCGATTTGCAGGGCTGCCTGCATGCCCTGCAGCGGCTCCTGGAGACAGTTGACTTTTCGCCCAGTCGCGACACGATTTATCCCCTGGGTGATTTGGTCAACCGGGGGCCTGATTCCTTGGGCGTTCTGCGCTGCCTGGCCGCCCTGGATGATGCCGCGCGCCCCCTGCTGGGCAACCACGACCTGCACCTGCTGGCCGTCGCAGCGAACTTGCGCGCCCCGCGAGCCGACGACACCCTGACATCCATTTTGCAGGCCGAAGACCGACCCCACCTGATCGACTGGTTGCGTGCTCAGCCCCTGGCCCGGCTCGAGCACGGCTGGCTGATGGTGCACGCCGGACTTTTGCCCGCGTGGACGCCGCCACAGGCCCTGGCCCTGGCCGGCGAGGTGCAGTCGGTCTTGCGGGGGCAGGAGTGGACCGACTTTTTGGCGCACATGTACGGCAACCAGCCTGCCCGATGGGACGCAGGCCTACAGGGTTGGGACCGGCTGCGCCTGGTGGTCAATGCGCTGACACGGCTGCGCTTTTGCACGCCCGAGGGTGTGATGGAGTTTGCAAGCGCTGCCCCACCCGATGAACCGCCACAAGGGCATCTGCCCTGGTTCAGTGTGCCTGGACGACAAAGTACCGACCAGGCGGTGGCCTTTGGACACTGGTCCACCCTGTCGATCAAGCAGCCTCAACGGCGGCCCGTCCGGCTGCACAACACCCTGGGACTCGACACCGGCTGTCTCTGGGGCGGGCCTTTGACCGCGGCCCGGCTGGGCGATCGGCCGGGCGACTACGAATTGATCAGCGTGGCCGGCGAAAACCAGACCCATACCCCCCCGTAAACAGCGCTGGGCGCCCGGTCCTGCGGCGGTGAGACAATCGAGCCTTATGCCTGATTCCTTCTCCCAGCTGCAACTTCACCCCCATCTTTCCCGTGCCGTGGCTGAAATGGGCTATGAGTCCATGACGCCGATCCAGGCCCAGGCCATCCCGGTGGTGCTGCAGGGCTGCGATGTCATGGGTGCCGCCCAAACAGGCACCGGCAAGACAGCCGCTTTTTCGCTGCCACTGCTGCAAAGGCTGATGGTGCACGAAAACGTCTCGACCTCACCGGCGCGCCACCCCGTGCGGGCTCTGGTGCTGCTGCCCACGCGCGAACTGGCCGACCAGGTGGCGCAGCAAATCAAGCTCTACGCCAAGTACACCCAGCTGCGCAGCGCAGTGGTCTTTGGCGGCATGGACATGAAACCGCAGACGGCCGAACTCAAAGCCGGTGTCGAAGTACTCATCGCCACGCCGGGACGCCTGCTCGACCATATCGAGGCCAAGACGGCGGTGCTCAATCAAGTGGAATATGTGGTGCTCGACGAAGCCGACCGCATGCTCGACATCGGTTTTCTCCCCGATCTGCAGCGCATCCTGAGCTATCTGCCCAAGAAGCGCACCACCCTGCTGTTCTCGGCCACCTTCTCGCCTGAAATCAAGCGCCTGGCCGCAAGCTACCTGCAAGACCCGGTGACGATCGAGGTGGCCCGCTCCAACGCCACCGCGTCGACGGTGGAGCAGCATTTCTACAGCGTGCAGGTCGACGACAAGAGATCGGCTCTCAAGCAACTGATCCGGCAGCGGAGCATTTCGCAGGCCTTCGTGTTTGTCAACAGCAAACTCGGCTGTGCGCGTCTGGCCCGTTCCCTGGATCGGGACGGCCTGAAAACCGCGGCCCTGCACGGCGACAAGAGTCAGGATGAACGACTCAAGGCGCTGGATGCCTTCAAGCGCGGGGAGGTGGACCTCCTGGTCTGCACCGATGTGGCCGCCCGCGGTCTGGACATCAAAGACGTGCCGGCGGTGTTCAACTTTGATGTGCCCTTCAATGCGGAGGACTATGTGCACCGCATCGGTCGCACTGGCCGCGCTGGTGCCTCGGGTCTGGCGATTAGCTTTGTGGCCTCCGGTGACAACCGCTTGGTGGACGACATCGAAAAACTCATCCGTAACAAGATCGAAGTGGAGCCGATGGACATCGAGAGCGACCGCAGCGTGCGGGGCGAACGCATCAACGATGGCGGCCGACTGTATCGCGACGAGGAGCGCCGTTCCCCGCGCAGCGAAAAGGGGGACTCTCCTGAGCGCGCCCGGGCCCCCAGGCCCGCTCCCAAGCCGGCCGATCCATTTTTCGAGCGCCCCTACGAAGAGCCCACCGCCGACCCAACCCAACCGCCCGCCTGGGAGACCCAAAACCGCGTGCCCTCGAAGGTGTCGGCCAATATCAAGACCAAGCGCAAGGTCGCCGCTCTTTTTAAAGCCACCGACTGAGCCTGGGCGATAGGGCCAGGCGCCTTAACGGGCCAAGCCCTATCGCAGCGAGGACGCAGCCACCTTAGCGCCCGAGGCGTGGGCGCGCGGCCCTCGGCGCGATGGCCTAAGCCCCCCAGTCTTACCGCGGCACCGACGGCCGGGCTGCTGGCTTGGCGGGCTGTCTGACGGCCGGTGAGGGCGCCGGTGCTGAAACCGGCCGGACCGCAGACCGGGGCGGCTCCGGCAAGGCCGACAACTGACCCTCTGTGAGCGTATCGAGCTGAAATCGGCCGCTCTTGTCCCACAGCCACACCTCGGTATAGATCACGCCCCCCATGCGAACCGGCGCCGGAAAGGGTGAGGCCGCCCGGACCATGCGCTCGATTTCAGCCACGACCTCGGGCGCGTGTTTGGGCTCGCGCATCCACTCGATGCGCCGCACCTCGCCGCGACCGTCGATCGCTACATTGAGTACGCCGACGGCATACAGAAGCGGCGGCATCTTGCCCTTGAAAATCCGCTCCCGGTGGCGTTCGTACAGATGCTGGGCACCATACTGCCGGTAAGCCAGTGGGGTGCTGGCGCTGGCCACCTTGCCCAGCGGCTCCTGGACCACGGCGGGGGCAGGTGGCGGCGCTACCACCACGGGGGCCGGCGGCGCAGGAACAGGTGCAGGAGCGGGCGCAGGGGGGATAGGCGCCGGGGCCGGTAAGGCCACCGGTGCAGGCGCAGGCACGGGCATGACAACCGGCGGCGCGGGCCGCGGCGGTGCAGTGGTGCAGGCGGCCAGCGCCAGAAGCAAGAGCACGAGCCCCGAAAGCATGAAAACCCGGGCCGGGCGCTCCTGGGGGCTGGTCGCAAATGGCTTGAGCTTCATCGGAACTCCCAAAGTTCGGCTACCCTTGCTCTATTAAGATTTTGGTTTGTGCAGCCGCAATGCACCGACCGTTGCGGCCCGATTGTCCATGGATTGCAACGTAGTCGACAAGGCCTGCAAACCCACCGTCCATGCTGGCCCTCACTGATCTTTCAGAGCAATTCCTGGCCCGTCTGTCGGCGCAAGCGGCCGTTGTCGTGACCGTGGCACGCACCCAGGGCTCGGTGCCCCGCGAGCGGGGCACCTGGATGGCGGTGTTCGACCAGGGCTCGATCGGCACGATAGGCGGCGGACATCTGGAGGCGCAGGCCATGGCCCACGCGCGCAGCCTCCTGCAAAACCCCACACTGCCTGCCCGTGCGCAGGTGCATGCCCTGGGGCCTTCACTGGGCCAATGCTGCGGCGGACGGTTGGAGTTGTCGTTTGAGCGCGTGGGGTCGCATCAGGTGCCGGCACTGCGCCAAAGCCTGAGGCAAGCGCTGCCGCATCTGGGGCTCTTTGGCGGCGGTCATGTGGGTCAGGCCATCGTGCGACTGATGCTCACCCTGCCCTACGCCATCACCTGGATCGACAGCCGCGATGCAGTGTTCCCGGAGGCATTGCCCTCGCGGGTGCGCTGTGAACATTCGCAGCCGGTGGAAACTGCGGTCCATGACTTGCCGCCCGGCTCCGAGGTGCTGATCATGAGTTTCAGCCACGCGGAAGACCTCGATATCGTCAGTCAGTGCCTTGTGCGTCAGCGTCGCAGCGCCGATCTGCCCTTCGTCGGCCTGATTGGCAGTGCCACCAAGTGGGCCGTGTTCCAGAGGCGCCTGCTGTCGCGCGGTTTCAGCCCAGCCGAGCTGGGCCAGATCACCAGCCCCATCGGCTTGCCGGGTATCGAGGGCAAAGAGCCTTCGGTGATTGCCCTGGCGGTTGCGGCCCAGCTGATGACGCGTGCGCGGCCCGCCGACGGTCTCTCAGCGCCGCAACTAGACGCCGCTGCCTGATCTGGCTACACTGCCGGCGCCGCAGCGGAGCCCGCTTGCACCCTGTTGGGTGCAGGCGATGCTGTCGCGGTCCCCGGCTTCCCACAGCGCCCGCAGTGGTGGGGGGCTCGCTATGGCAGCGTCCGGCCCCAGGCTGTGCTGCCCGAGGACCGCTATGGAAAGCTATCTGCTCGATTGGGCCAACCTGTTGCTGCGATGGGTGCATGTCATTACTGCCATCGCTTGGGTCGGGTCCTCCTTCTATTTCGTGTTTCTGGATTCGTCGCTGACCGAACCCGAGGACGAAAAACTGCGCCGCGAGGGCGCCACCGGCGAGCTGTGGGCGGTCCATGGCGGCGGTTTTTACCATCCGGTCAAGTACGCGGTGCAGCCCCCGCAACTGCCCCGACATCTGCACTGGTTCTACTGGGAGAGCTACAGCACCTGGCTCTCGGGCATCGCCCTGTTCTCGGTGTCCTATTTGTGGCAGGCGGGCACCTATCTGATCGACAAATCCAAAATGGATTGGTCGCAAGGGGCCGCAGTGGCGGTGGCGTTGTCCTTTCTGGCGGCGTTTTGGCTGCTCTATGACCTGATCTGCCGCGTCCTGGGTCCACGCAAACATGGCGAGGCTTGGATAGGGCTGGGCGTGCTGGTGCTCATCAGTGCGGCTTCGTGGCTGGCCTGCCACTGGTTTGCCGGAAGAGCCGCCTTCCTGCTGGTAGGCGCAATGATCGCAACCGCCATGAGCGCCAATGTGTTTTTCTGGATCATCCCGGGCCAGCGCAAAGTAGTGGCAGCCATCAAGGCCGGCGAGCCGGTCGATCCCATCCACGGCCAGCGCGGCAAGCAGCGCAGCGTGCACAACACCTACTTCACCCTGCCGGTGCTGTTTGCCATGCTGAGCAACCATTACAGCTTCACCTGGAGCCATCCGCACAACTGGCTGGTCCTTATCTTGATGATGCTGGCCGGCGCGGCCATACGCCAGTTCTTCGTGATGCGACACGGCTACAAGCTCGGTCGCAACAAACACCCACTGCCCTACGCGCTGTTGGGCATCGTGATCCTGTTGGCCCTGATCGCCTGGATGCGTCCGGCCCCCGTCAGCAGCAGCCCCGCGCCTGCTGCTGCAGGCAAGCCGGTGAGTTACGCGCAGGTACAGGCCGTCCTCAGCCAGCGATGCGTGGCCTGTCACGGCGAACAGGTGCAGATGAAAAACGTGCGCCTCGACAGTGCGCAAGCCCTGTCCCGCCATGCCCAGGCGGTGTATCAGCAGGTGGTGGTGAGCCGGCTGATGCCGATGAACAACAGCACCGGCATTAGCGAGGAAGAGCGCGCCCTCATCGGTCGCTGGTTTCTTGACGGCGCCAAGACAGAGTGACCGCCCCATCGGAGCGTAAGGCCCCCGTGTGGGCCGCGCCCCAAAGCGCTTTCAGCCTTTCAAGGCCCGCAGGACATGCTCCGGCGTGGCCGGTGCCTCTAGGTTGACGCGCTGGCCGGCCGGCAACGTGCTGGCCACTGCATCGCGCAGCGCCTCAAACACGCTGATGGCCAGCATGAAGGGAGGCTCGCCAACCGCCTTGCTGCCGTGGACGTTATCCTCGCGATTGGGCTCGGGCCAGAAATCAACCTCCAGGTGCGCCGGGATATCGCCGATGGCCGGGATCTTGTAAGTGCTCGGCGCATGGGTGCGCAGGCGGCCGGCCTCGTCCCAGACCAGTTGCTCGCAGGTCAGCCAGCCCATACCCTGCACAAATCCGCCTTCGATCTGGCCACGGTCGATGGCCGGATTGATGCTATGGCCCACATCGTGCAGGATGTCCACTCGCAGCACGCGGCTCTCGCCGGTGAGCGTATCGATAGCCACCTCGGTACAGGCGGCGCCGTATGCAAAGTAGTAGAAAGGCCGGCCGGTCAGGGTGGTCTTGTCGTAGTGGATCTTGGGAGTGCGGTAGAAGCCATCGCTCCAGAGCTGGATACGGTTGGCGTAGGCCAATCGCACCACCTCGATGAAAGCGCGAGAGCCTTTGGGCGAGAGCACGCGACCACCGGCAAACTGCACCGCGCCAGCTCCGCAGCCGTCCAGGCCGGCCACAAATTGGGCCAAGTTCGACCGCACCTGGGCGGCCGCGTACTGTGCTGCACGGGCATTGAGGTCGGTGCCGGCCGAGGCGGCCGTAGCCGAAGCGTTAGGCACCTTGCCGGTGTCGCTGGCCGTGACCAGCACCTGCGACAAGGCCACGCCCAGTTCATCGGCCACCACCTGCGCCACTTTGGTGTGCAGGCCCTGGCCCATCTCGGTGCCGCCATGATTGACTTGCACGCTCCCATCGGTGTAGACGTGCACCAAGGCACCGGCCTGGTTGAACAAGGTGGCGGTAAACGAAATACCAAACTTCACCGGCGTGAGCGCGAGTCCGCGCTTGATGACGGGGCTACCGGCATTGAAGGCGGCCAGCTGCTCGCGGCGGGCCTCGTACCGGCAATTGCGCGCCAGGGTGCTCACCAAAGGCTCGAGGATGTTGTCCTCCACCTTCATCTGGTAGTGGGTCACATCGCGGCTGCCGATGCCATAGAAATTGCGCCGCCTCACTTGCAGCGGGTCGAGTCCGAGATGACGGGCGATGTCGCCCAGAATGGCCTCGATGATGATCATGCCCTGAGGCCCGCCGAAGCCTCGGAACGCGGTCTGGCTTTGCAAATGCGTCTTGCAGCGGTGCGAGACGATCTCGACATCGGAGAGGAAATAGGCGTTGTCCGCGTGAAAGATGGCCCGATCGGCTACCGGCCCGCTCAGATCGGCCGAGAAGCCGCAGTTGACCAGCATCCGCAGCTTGAGCGCGGTGATGAGCCCGGTTGGATCGAAGCCAACGGTGTAGTCGTATTCGAAGGGATGACGCTTGCCGGTGATCATGAAGTCGTCGTCACGATCGAGCCGCAGCTTGACGGGGCAGGAGAACTTGCGCGCGGCCAGACAGGCCCATACCGCCATGTGGCCGGCCTGCGTCTCTTTGCCACCGAAGCCGCCTCCCATGCGCCGGCACTGCACCGTGACACGGTGGTTGGCCACACCCAGGGCATGGGCGATCCAGTGCTGCACCTCGCCGGGGTGCTGGGTGCTCGAGTGCACCAGCCATTGATCCTGCTCCTGGGGCATCGCATAGGCCACCTGGCCCTCCAGGTAGAAATGTTCCTGGCCGCCGACGCTCAAACTGCCCTCGAGTCGGCGAGCCGACCGGGTCAGCGCCGTATCGGGATCGCCGCGCCGCACGGTCACGGGGGGCAGCACGCGGCTGTCCGAGGCCAGCGCCTGACGCACCGTCAGGATGGCCGGCAGGACTTCGATGTCGAGACGGACCTGCCTGGCCGCTCGCCGCGCCTGCATGACATCGCGGGCCACCACCAGGGCCACCACCTGGCCCACATGCTCGACCTTCTGGCTGGCCAGCACCGGCTCGTCATGCACAAAGGTGGCCAGCAGCCGATCGCCCGGGATGTCATCGGCCGTGACCAGGCCCACCACGCCCGGCAGGATCAGGGCGGCACGGGCATCGATGCCGCGCAGCCGGCCGTGAGCCACTGGCGACATGACCGGCGCCGCATACAGAGTGCCTCTGAGTTCGGGCAGGTCGTCGACATAGGGCGCCCGACCCTGCACCTGGCTGCAGGCGCTTTCGTGCGGGTGTGAGGCGCCGGCCGCAGGCATCTGGGCCATCACGGCATCAGAGGGCACATTCATGCGAACTCCCCGCTGCCGACCGATTCCAGGTTGAGCCCCTCGTGGCCCTGGGTCTGCAACCACAAACGCTGCAGCAAATGGCCCAGTACTTGCCGGCGGTAATCGGCCGAAGCGCGCATGTCGGAGATGGGCGAAAACTCCCCACGCAGCACCTGTGCCGCCCGCTCCACCGTGGCGCCGTTCCAAGGCTGACCCTGCAAGGCCGCCTCGGTCAGCTGGGCGCGCGCCGGCGTGGCGGCCACGCCACCGGCTCCGATGGAGATTTCGGCCACCCGACCGGCTTGCAAGCGCAGCTTGAACACCGCGCACAGGGCCGAGATGTCGTCGTCGTATCGTTTGGAGATCTTGTATGCTCGCAACCACTGCTCCGGCTCGGCCGAGGGCAAAGGGATATCAATGAAGGCCACCACTTCGTCTGCGGCCAAACGGCTCTGGCGGTAGCCGGTGTAGAACTCCTCCAGCGGCAGGGCGCGCTCGCCGCGAAGACTGGCCAGCACCACCTGGGCGCGCAGCGCAATCAGCAAGGGCATGGAGTCGCCGATGGGCGAGCCATTGGCTACATTGCCCCCCAGGGTGCCTGAATTGCGCACCGGCAGTCCGGCAAAGCGCGCTGCAAACGCGTCGAGCTCAGGCCAATGGCCAGCCAGCGCCCGGTACGCCTCCTCGAGGGTGACGGCCGCGCCCACGCGCAGGCGGCCCTCACCGGCCTCGATGCGCTTGAGCTCAGTGACCCGGGTGAGGTCAAGAATTTGGTCAAACTGCCGGTGCTGCTTGGTCACCCACAGCCCCACATCGGTACCACCGGCGACGATCTGCGCCTGCGGATGCGCGGCGCGCAGCTGTAACAAGTGGCCCAGCTGCATCGGCTGCAGATAAGCCCCGCCGTCGCCGGCCGGTGCGATCGCCGTCAAGGCCTTGCGCACCGCCAGCCGATCCAGGCGCTTGGCGGGCAAATCCATCATGCGCTGGGCCGCGTCGATGATCGGCCGGTAGCCCGTGCACCGGCAGAGATTACCCGAGAGAGCGCGCTGCACGGCCTGGCGACTAACAGGCCCAGAACCCGGGTCTTCGTAGAGTGCAAAAAGACTCATGACAAAACCCGGGGTGCAGAATCCGCACTGGCTGGCATGGCAGTCCACCAAGGCTTTTTGCACCGGATGCAGGTGCCCCGCATCCACGCCAAGCGCGGGGTCCGCGCTGAGGTCTTCGGCCGTCCAGACCGCCATGCCGTCGACCGAGTGGGCCAAGCGAATGCAACTGTTGATGGCCCGCAACTGCAAAGTGTGGCCAACAGGTTCACCAAGGACCACGGTGCAGGCGCCGCAGTCGCCCTCGCCGCAGCCCTCCTTGGTCCCGGTGCACGCAAGATCTTCGCGCAGCACCTCCAAGAGCGTGCGCTCTGGTGGTACATTGTCCAGCGAAACCAACTGACCGCGGCGCAAAAAGCGCAGCGGTCGGGTCGTTCGGGTGTCGTTCATGGGCGCCAATGAAAAAGCCTCTGCGTTGACCCGATCATAAAGTGACTTCAAACCGGCAGAAGTAGGGCAGCCCCCGGGCTGTGACAGGATTTCATGGGCGCAATGACAAACCAGACCTCCGGGCTCCCAGCGCCGCGACTGGATCTGCTGGGCATTACCAAGCGCTACCCGTCTGTGGTGGCCAACGACCAGGTCTCCATGCAGGTCTTGCCCGGACAAGCGCATGCCGTGCTGGGCGAAAACGGCGCGGGCAAGTCCACGCTGATGAAGATCATCTACGGCACGGTATCGCCAGACGAGGGGCAGATCCGCTTTAACGGCCAGGCGGTGCAGATCCGCAATCCGCATCAGGCGCGGGCACTGGGCATCAGCATGGTGTTTCAGCACTTCAGCCTCTTCGACACGCTAACGGTGGCCGAGAACGTCTGGCTCGGCCTGGACAAGACGCTCTCGCTCGATGAAGTCAGACGGCGCATCGAGGCCAAGGCCGGCGAATACGGACTGGACATCGCCCCGAACCGACCGGTGCACACTCTGGGGGTGGGCGAGATGCAGCGGGTGGAGATCATCCGGGCCTTGCTGACCGACCCCCAACTGCTGATTCTTGACGAGCCCACCTCGGTGCTCACTCCTCAAGCGGTGGACCGGCTGTTTGCCGTCTTGCGACAACTGGTCAGCCAGGGGTGCAGCCTGCTCTACATCAGCCACAAACTGCATGAGATCCGCGCCCTGTGTTCGGCCTGCACCGTGCTCAGGGGCGGGCGCGTAACCGGTGTCTGCGATCCGCGGGCCGAATCCAACGCCTCGCTCAGCCGCATGATGATCGGGGCCGAACCCCCGGCCTTGACAGTCAAGCCTCGGCACGCCGGGCCGGTGGTTCTTGAGGTCGATGGACTGAGCCTGCCCAAGTCCGAACCCTTCGGCGTGGATCTGGAGCGCATTGCGCTGCAGGTGCGCAGCGGCGAGGTGCTGGGTGTTGCCGGCGTTTCGGGCAACGGCCAGCGCGAGCTGATGTGGGCGCTCTCGGGCGAAGACAACCGGCCTCCGGTCCAGGGTCACCTGCGGCTGCACGGCAGCGACATCGCCGGTCTGGGGCCGGTGGGTCGGCGGCGCCTGGGGCTGCATTTTGTGCCCGAAGAAAGGCTGGGGCGCGGGGCCGTGCCTTCGATGAGCCTGGCGCACAACCTGCTTCTGACCCGCAGCGAGTCGCTGGGCCCAGCCGGCTGGATACGCACCGGGGCCTTAGCCACGCAAGCGCGCGGGCTGATCGAACGCTTTCGGGTCAAGGCCGGGGGTCCGCACGCACCGGCCCAGTCGCTGTCTGGGGGCAATCTGCAGAAATTCATTGTCGGACGTGAGATCGAGGCAGAGCCACGGCTGCTCATCCTGTCTCAGCCGACCTGGGGCGTGGACGTGGGGGCGGCGGCACAGATACGCGGCGAGATCCTGGCGCTGCGAGAGCGCGGATGCGCGGTGCTTGTGGTCAGCGAGGAACTCGACGAATTGTTCGAAATCTGCGATCGCTTGCATGTGATGGCCAAAGGCCGTTTGTCGCCGTCCATCGACCGGGACCACGCAACAGTCGAGCAGATTGGAGAGTGGATGAGCGGGCTGTGGCCCGGCGCTACCGCAGGGGAGGCCGCCCATGCTCAGGCTTGAACCGCGGCCGCAGTCCTCGACTCTCTGGACCTATGCCTCGCCCGTCCTGGCGATCCTGATCACCGTCGCCCTGGGCGTCTTGATCTTCATGGCCCTGGACAAAGATCCCCTTCGGGCGCTGCAGATGTTTTTCTGGGAGCCGCTCAAATCCAAGTACGCCATGGGCGAGATCATGATCAAGGCCACGCCGCTGCTGCTCATCGCGCTGGGCCTGTCGGTGTGCTTCCGCTCCAATGTCTGGAACATCGGTGCCGAAGGCCAATTCGTCATCGGCGCGGTGTGTGCCGGCAGTGTGGCGCTGATGGCCGATCAGTCCACCGGCCTGTGGATCGTGCCCGCCCTGATGCTCGCCGGTGTGGTCGGAGGCATGTTCTGGGCCGGCATCACGGCCTTGCTGCGCGACCGCTTCAATGCCAATGAAATCCTGGTCAGCCTGATGCTGGTCTATGTGGCGACCATGGTGCTGAGTTTTGTGGTGCACGGCCCGCTCAAAGACCCCGGCGGCTTCAATTTCCCGCAAAGCAAGACCTTTGAGACCATCACCCGCATCCCCCGGCTGATGAGCGGCTCGCGCGCCAACATTGGCGTGCCGATTGCGCTGACCTGCGTGGTGCTGCTTTGGATTTACCTCTTCCGCACACGGGCCGGCTTTGCCCAGCAAGTGGGCGGACTGGCGCCGGCGGCGGCCCGCTACGCCGGCTTTTCGTCGCGCCGCGCCCTTTGGCTGGCCTTGTTGATCTCCGGTGGCGCCGCGGGTCTGGCCGGTGCGCTGGAAGTAGCAGGACCGATAGGTCAGCTCACGCCCTATGTGCCGGCCGGCTACGGTTTTGCCGCCATCATCGTGGCTTTTGTCGGACGACTGCATCCCGTGGGTATGGTGCTGTCGGCCGTTCTCATGAGCATGATCTATATCGGCGGCGAGTTGGCGCAGTCGCGCATGGGCCTACCGCGGTCGATCACCGGCGTGTTCCAAGGCTTGCTGCTGTTTTGCCTGCTGGCCTGTGACACTCTGGTGGCCTACAGGCTGCGCTGGATACGCAAAGGGGCCCCCTGATGGAAACCTACGCACTGCTGTTGGCAGCCACGCTCAATGCCGGCACCGTGCTGGCGCTGGCCGGATTGGGGCTGCTGATCAACGAGAAATCCGGCGTGGTCAATCTGGGGGCCGAGGGCATGATGCTGTGCGCGGCCGTCGCTGGATTCGCCGCGGTGGTCTACTCCGGCAGCGACCTGTTCGGTTTCTTGGCCGGTATGGGCGCCGGCATGCTGATGGCCGCCCTTTTCGGCGTGCTGGTCATTTGGCTGGGTACGAACCAGTACGCCACGGGTTTAGCCCTGAGCTTGTTCGGGCTGGGCTTTTCCGCCTTCCTGGGCGTGCCCTACACCCAGGAAAAGCTGCCCGAGCGCATCGCCTACAGCTGGCCGGTTCTGGGCGATATCCCCTGGATCGGACCGGCCCTCTTTCAACACCACCCGGTGGTTTACCTAGCCATCGTGGTGGCCCTGGCCCTGATTTGGTTCCTGGACAAGAGCCGCACCGGGATGGTACTGCGCGCAGTGGGGGAGTCGCCCCAGTCGGCGCACGCCCTGGGCTATCCGGTGCGTGGCATCCGTCTGGCGGCCGTGCTGGCCGGCGGCGCCCTCTGCGGTCTGGCCGGCGCTTACCTCTCGGTGATCTACACCCCACTGTGGGTCGAAGGCATGGTGGCCGGACGCGGCTGGATTGCCCTGGCCCTGACCACCTTTGCCACCTGGAGGCCGGCCCGGGTGCTGCTGGGAGCTTATCTGTTCGGTGGCCTGACCATGCTGCAGTTTCACCTGCAAAGCTCGGGAGTGCAGGTTCCCAGTGAGTTTCTCACCGCTCTGCCCTACCTGGCCACCATCGTGGTGCTGGTGCTGATCTCGCGCAACCCTACTTGGATACGGGTCAACATGCCCGCCTCCCTGGGCAAGCCTTTCCATCCCGGTTAATAATTAAAGTTTCCCGTTCCCACCGAACCTTACTTAGAAGGAAATCCAATGACACTTTTGTCCAAGCGCTCCGTCCTGAAACTGGCGGCCCTGACCACCGTGGCTGCAGCAGCCCTGGTGGGATGCGGCAAGAAAGAAGAGCCCAAAGCCGCCGCCCCGGCCGCCACGGCCAAGCCCGAGCCGCTGAAGGCCGCGTGGATCTATGTCGGCCCGGTGGGTGATGCCGGCTGGTCCTTTGCCCACGACCAGGGGCGCAAGGCGGTCGAGGCCAAGTTTGGCGACGCCGTAAAAACCAGCTTTGTTGAGAAAGTGCCTGAGGGAGCGGACGCCGAGCGCGTCATTCGCGACCTTGCCCAGCAAGGTAACAAGATCATCTTTGCCACCTCCTTCGGCTACATGGAGGCCATGCTCAAAGTAGCGGCCGACTTCCCCGATGTGAAGTTCGAGCACGCCACCGGCTACAAGACGGCGCCCAATATGCGCATCTATGACGCCAGCTTCTACCAGGACACCTACATGGCTGGCGTGATTGCCGGTAAGATGACCAAGTCCAATGTGCTGGGCTTCGTCGGTTCTTTCCCGATCGCTGAGGTGCTGCGTAACATCAACGCCTTCACCCTGGGCGCGCAGAGCGTCAACCCCAAAATCAAGACCAAGGTGGTCTGGGTCAACACCTGGTACGACCCGGGCAAGGAAAGCGAGGCCGCGCAGAGCCTGATCAATCAGAAGGCCGACGTTCTGCTGCAGAACACCGACTCCACCGCCGTGCTGCAGACTGCCGAGAAGAACGGCAAGTACGCTTTCGGCTGGGACAGTGACATGAGCAGCTTCGGCCCCAAAGCCCACCTGGCCTCGGCCATCGTCAACTGGGGTCCGTACTACATCAAGGCCATCGAAGAAGTTAAGGCCGGGACCTGGAAGACCGACCGCACGGTCTGGGGCGTCAAGGAAGGCCTCAATGATCTGATCAAGATCAACGATGCGGTACCCGCGGATGCCAAGAAGCGTGTGGACGAGATCAAGGCCGGTCTCAAAGACGGCAGCTTCAGCGTCTTCACCGGCCCGGTCTTCGACAACACCGGCAAGGAGCGACTGGGCAAAGACCAGAAAGCCGATCAGGCCTG